>JACRKI010000179.1 GCA_016215305.1 Candidatus Woesearchaeota archaeon
TAATAAGTTGTGTTCGTCCTGCCGCAAGTACTGCTTCTTTAAACGCTTCTTCACTAAGAACACCTTCTCTCTTACAATAATTGACTTTGACAAAATCTGCGCCTAAACAACATGCAACGCCTGCGGCGCCAGCAATAATGTGCGGATCTTTTTCATCAGGGACAGCCAAACCGCGGGGATAAATCCAGAGCACAACGAGCATACCGTTGCGATGGCTAGCAGCAATCAATCGTCCAGCTTCTGCGAACATTTCATCTTCGCGGGCGCTGCCGACATAAATGGTATAACCAATACCGACAATGTTCAAGCCGCTGTTTTGTTGCAATGCAAGAACATCCTCAAAAGAAACAAGCGAACTGCTCACTGGCTCTGCTTGTTTTGTTTTGACCAGATGTGATTTGGAATTCATTTTGACAAGGTATGGAATGTCAGAATAGCTTCGTCCGTATTTCGCGATCAAGCCATATTGGCTGGCAAAAACGCCGATGTGTTTTTTTGCAGAAGAAGCAATTCTAAAAAGATGTTCAGGATCTGCGTCATCTAATGGAATAATTCCTTCTTCAAATGGTCCAAAAAAATCATCGTTGAGATGTTCAATTTTTTGATCGCCAGCAAAAAGAAATAATCTGCCAATCCCTTTGGTGGCAGTCAAATAATTTTTAGTATAAACATCAAGCATTCCAGCAGGAACGTCTGCGGGAACAAAAACTTTTTTGCTTGTGCATGTATTTTCAGAATATTGCGAAAGAAATCGTTTTGCTTTTTCAACTTCCTGAAAACTGCCGATATAAAATGCGCTTTTTTGATGCAATTCTTTTCGAGGAATGTCAAGAATTCTCTGCAACCCATCAGATGCGCTTCCGCCGGCGCGTTCAATAATAAATGCAAACGGCATGAGTTCAAAGAGCAGTCGCAATTTTCCTTTTGGCGCGTCAGTAAGTGCAGGATACATAAAGACACCGCCGCCTTTCAATAAAATTTGATGCACGTCAGGAACAAGACCGCCGCTGTAGCGGAGTTTGTAATCGTGTTGTTCAAGATCAGAAACAAATGCGCGATGTTCGGGAGTAAATTTGGAAGAAAGTCCGCCGCTGCTATACAAGCTTCCTTTTTCTTTCAGTTTAATGTTTTCCTGAACTAAAATGAAATCATCTTTTTCGAGCAGAAATTCGCAGACTTCTTTGCCGAGAGAATAAATCATGATTGTTGTTGGTCCATAGACAATGTATGCAGCGCCGATGAGCGTTCCTGTCAGGACATTTCCCCGCCAGATGCCGAGAATTGTTCCGACTGCGAGATTCACGTCAAGAAGTGATGAGCCATCGAGAGGATCAACAGTGACAGAGTAGGTTGCGGTGTTGTTAATCACACTCACTGTTTCGCGTTCTTCAGATGCGAATTCTTTGACGCATTCTTTTTTGGAGAACAAATCAAAGAGAAGATTGTCTGCTGCAATGTCCATGTGCATTTGCATGTCGCCAGAACTGTTCATGGTAGCGGTTTGTTTTCTGTTTTCTGGGTGAAAGAGAGAAGAGATTTGTGTTGCGGCATCTGCAAGCGTTAAAAGGATTTCCTGTAGTTCAGAATCTTCTGTGCAGAGTTTTTCTTGCAGTTCCATGAGGCATCACAAAGTATATGATAATATCACATGGTGATTTTCGCTGGCTTTAAATGTTTTATGAAAACCAAAAACAATAAATAGGGCATGTTGCACCTTTCTATATGGCAGAAAAAATACCAAAGCTGTTTATTGATACATCTTCTTTACAAAGAGATTCTGTTGCATTAGCAAGGAAAGTATATGATGATGGCTATCGTCCGAACAGAATTATTGGCTTATGGCGTGGTGGTTCTCCGATTGGATTGTATATGCATGAGGCGTTCAAAGTGTTAGATAGAGATAATCGTGTCGATTATATTCCGGTCATTACCCAAGCAAACTTCCAATCAGCGAACTCATTGACGCGATTTGTTCTCGAATATATGGTTTGATCATGTCAGAAATGCTGAAGGAAATCTCTTTCTCAGAAGAAAGAGTAAACACAGAAAGATACGCGGCTTTTGGAGAAGTATGAATGGTGAGTGTGACATTTTTGCCGTTCAAAATTGCGAGTGCAGTGGTGGGGTCAGGAACCCAGTCAATTTCTTGGTCAAATGCGAATGCGGCAGTTCCAGAAGCAGGAATAGTTTGTCCAGAAAGTGTGCCGTTGAAAACAGAAACGTCATCAATGTATCCAACGTACGGAATTTCGCGAATCGTGGCAGGAATATGCGACGGATTTGTGATCATAATTTTTCCTTGGATAGAAAACAGCAAACTTTTGTCCATTGCAATTTTGTCGATTTGAAAGGAGCTGATGCCAACGCTGTTCAGGGCAGAAAGTTGATAGAGCGGAAATGCGAGAAGAAGAATAAAAATAATTGCAATTAGAATCCATTTGGTCATTATTTTTGAAGATTGTTTCTTAGTTAAATAATTTTTGAAAACGGAACGAAGTGAACGTTTTCAATGTCAACGAAAATAATACACAATAAAATACTGCGTCAGAAGCAGCACAACAAAAATAGTGACCATACCAATCAAGCCTAACCATAACAACGGCTTATATCCTATATGCAATCCTGGCACAGAGAATTTATTGACAATGCCTTGAAAAATCATCATGATGGCAAGCAAAATAAGAAGTGTGCTTATCCCAAAATTAATGAGCAGCATCAAGTACAAATTAGAAAGGAGAATGTAATTGGATTGAATCGTGCTGTATGCAGGAGCGCCTTGTTGTTCGAGCGCCTGAAAATGCGAGCCGGCGTTTTCTGTAAATTGAATGTGCGATGCGGCAAAGAGGTTGCTGAAATAGGTTGTTCCGATAATAATCAAAATGCCGAGAACAATTTGAGTGACTCCAATCACGCGCCGCAGATCTGCCATATTCTTTTTCTTCTCAAAACAAGTATAAATAGTTTTGGGAAAGCATCCAGAAACACAAAAGAAAGTATTATATACTAAAAATTCTCAAAGAAGAAAAAAGAGGTGTGATGATGGCGCAGGACAAAACAAATGTGTATCTTCTTGCAATCGTTGGGATTGTCGCGATTGTTGGTATTGTGGTGTTGATTTTGAATAGTGGCAGTGGAGATGTTTCTCTAAATAATATTTCAGGGCAGGTCACTGCTGCAAAAACAAATTCAACAGTGTCTAGTACATCTACGAGTTGTACTGATACAGATAATGGGATAGACACGAGCGTGAAAGGAACAGTAACAGGGACATGGTATAAGTCCACCGCAAAAAGATCATATGCTGATAATTGTAAAGATGCAGCTTATTTGTATGAAGGTCGTTGTGTTGCAAGTGATGGAGCAGATGGCGCTGCGTATGCGTATTATATTACCAAGAGTTGTTCTCCAAATTCTTGTGTTGATGGTGCTTGTGTTGGTGGCTGTTGGGATGATGGAAAAACAGTGACATACGGAGGAAAAACATATACAGATTACTGTTCTGATGCAAATACTGTTTATGATTATAGTTGTAGCAAAGGAACCACCAGTATATGGCAGCACTCCAATACCAAATGCTCAACAAATAAAGTGTGTAAAGACGGTGCATGTGTCTAATTCTTTTTTTTCTTTTTTTCTTTCTCTTCTGAAAAAATCACTCGACGAAATGCAGAAAGTGATTTTTTCAACCAAAATATTTATAATCCAGTTCTTCCACACAATATAATATCGCAGGTGTGATGAGAAATGCAATACGACAGATCAGGATTGCCAAGATTTGAAACAGTGGAAGAAGAGCCGCCAAATTACTCTCTCTATTTCTGGACTGGTCTTGCACTGATTTTGTTTTTGATTTGGTTTTTGTAGCTATCATCACACATCCTCATACATTTTCATAACCTTTAAATAGCGGACAGAGTTTGTGCTTTCTATGAAAGAGCGGGTCACGTTAACTGTGGAGCAGAGTATTCTGGAAGCAGTGGACAAGAGAGTGGATGGTTTCAAAATAAAAAACAGATCGCATGCAGTGGAACTTTTGCTCATGAAAGCGATGGATCAGTCCAAGCCAAAGATGGCGTTTATTCTTGCTGGCGGCAAAGGAACAAGGCTTAGACCAATTACCAATGAAATTCCAAAACCGTTAGTGCCGCTGCATGACAAACCAATCCTCCAGCACACATTGGATCTTTTCAAAAAACATGGCATTACAGATATTATTATTTCTATTGGATACAAGGGAGATAAGATCAAGGAATATTTTGGCAATGGAAAAAGATTTGGCGTGAACATTCAGTATGTTGAAGAAACAGAACCATTGGGAACAGCGGGTCCATTAAATTTAGCGAGAGAATATCTCACCGACACATTCGTGATGTGCAACGCGGATGAATTAAAAAATATTGATCTCAATGAAATGTATTTGTTTCATAAAGAGAGTGGCGCGGCAGCGACGCTTGCGCTCACGACAGTTGCGGATCCGAGTCAGTATGGGGTTGCAAAATTAATGGGAAGCAAGATTCAGGAGTTTATAGAAAAGCCAGCGCCGGGAACAGCGCCATCGAATTTGATTAATGCGGGATTGTATATTATTGAACCGCCAGTGTTGGATTTAGTTCCGAAAGGAGCAAGTTCGATTGAGCGCGAAGTGTTTCCGAAGATTGCAACAGATGGGAAATTATTTGGGTTTCCGTTTTCCGGTCAGTGGTTTGATACAGGAACGCTGGAACGATATGAAGAAGCGATGCAGAAATGGAATGATATCGTTTAATACAATTCTTGCATTCACACTTCGTGTTCATGAAGAATTGTACTAGGCACGAAAATGTGTTTCCACTGTCACCATGCAAAAGAAAAATCACACACCAGCAACGTAAATACACGAACTAAGGAAGAAAATACAAGCACTAGCAACGCAAACAGTATCTTCATGTAATTATTTATTTTTTTATAAATTAGGATTGAATGTTTTATTGAAAAGATAACAACTAATAATGGTGAGTAATATTTCAAAAATCCATAAATACATGTTCAGAGAATACGACATCCGCGGACAAATCAGCGAAAGCGAAATGAACGAAGCGTCAATGCAGCAGATTGGCAAAGCGTTTGGAACATTTCTTCTGCGGCAAAATATTTCGCAAACAGTTGTTGGTCATGATTTTCGTTCCTATTCAGAAAAATTTTACAACGCGTTCATAAGTGGGGTTCTAAAAGCAGGATGTACTGTGATCGAAGTAGGTATGTGCCTCACGCCAATGCTCTATTATGCGCAGCATTATTTCAAAAGCAGAGGCGGCGCGATGATTACCGCGTCGCATAATCCGAACGGCTGGACAGGCGTCAAGCTTTCAAATGATTTTTCATACACATTAATTGGAGACGAAGTGCAGCAGATATACAATCTCTGTATCA
>JACRKI010000183.1 GCA_016215305.1 Candidatus Woesearchaeota archaeon
GCATGGAGTCACGGACTACGCTGGGTTTTATGGCCACGGTATTTGGCATGACGTCAGCGACCTCGCCGTGTCTGCCAAAATATTTCGAGAAGGCACCAGGGTCGTTATCTGGTATACTTCCTCCGTGCAACACTCCTGTTAAGGTAAGTTTGAGAGAATCGATATCTTCTCTTCCGCTGTTTTCAACGCTGAAATCCAGTTTGTTGGTGTTGCTGTTGTAACAAATCTGCGGTTTGTTGTTGAGTTTTGGTATTTCAATGGAAACTCCGCCGCATTCTCCCAGAGAAGTCATGTAGGTAAGGAGAACTGCTCCCAACGAAACTGCGAACGCAATGAGAAGCACTGTCGCGATTAACGGGGAAACTGCTTTTTTGTCGCTTTTGAAACTCATGCATTTTTTCTGTGTTTGCTGATATATATAGCTTTCTTAAAATTGTAACTGATTCGCTTTAGATTATTTACACGAACCGACAAAACCACCATGACCCCAATAATTTTTATGAAGTTTCAAATATTTCTTCAAATAATTTTGCGATTGTAAATCATAAGAAAATAACAAAAAATTACTTTGAAAAAGACAATAAAGTTTTCTTAGAAATTTTGATAGAAACTTTTATATAATTTCCTTTCTTTGTTTGATTGATGAAAGAAAAACAAACTTCTTCTTCCAACGAATTCCTCGCTATCGGCGGTCAGGCAGTCATTGAAGGCGTGCTGATGCGGAACAAAGACACGCTCGCAATTGCTGTCCGCACAGAAAAAGGGAAAATTGTTCTCAAAAAAGAAAAAATTCCAACTCTTACAGAAAAATATTCTTTCTTTGGCTGGCCGTTCTTCCGCGGCATTGTCGGATTCTTTCAAATGCTTATTATTGGGATGAAAGCATTGACCTATTCCACAAATGTCGCGCTCGGCGAGGATGAAGAGGTTTTGGGATTCTGGGAAATTAGTGGTATGATTGCGTTATCTCTTGCGTTTGCGCTTGGCTTTTTTGTTCTGGTTCCATATGTCGTGACAAACTTGCTCGGATTTGATGATGTTCGTATGCCTCTTCTCTTCAACCTCATTGATGGGATTATCAAAATGGGACTGTTCTTGCTCTATGTTTATGCAATCAGTTTTATGCAGGACATTCATCGCGTGTTTCAATATCACGGCGCAGAACACAAAGCAGTGAATTGCTTTGAAGCAGGAAAGAAACTTACTGTTGCGAATGTCCGGCAATTTTCTCCTATTCATCCTCGCTGCGGTACAAGCTTTATTATGCTCGTCATGATTGTGGGGATTTTATTGCTGTCTCTTATTGGTCCGTTGATGACGTTCTTTTTTCCTTCACTTCTTTCCCTTCCTTTCTTTTTTCAAAAAGGAGTTTTGTTTGTTATCCGAATTTTGTTTTTGCTGCCGATCGCAGGCGTGAGTTATGAGGTTTTGAAAGCCGCAGGCAAATATCGCTCGAATAAAATTCTTCAACTCGTGAATAGTCCGGGACTTTTACTTCAGAAAATTACGACGCAGGAACCTGATGACAAGCAGATAGAGGTTGCGATGAAGGCGTTGAAGGGAGTTGTTTGAGAAGAGTTGTGATCAATCGCGGAGAATTCACGAACAAGCATCACGTACACGAACTCGCTGCTTTGATTTGCCTTAGAATGCTTTGGCGAACACAATAATTTTTATTTTTTTAATTTATAATAATTACATGAAGATACTGTTGGCGGTGCTTGTGCGAGTTCAGTCTTTGTTAGTTCGTGTATTTTTAGCTGTTTAAAAATTCGGTTTTTTCTCATCTATTCTCCACAAACACAAACCTCTTCTTTTCCAAATCAGCAACCAATTTCTTTGGTGCTTTTCCCAAGTGATGCACTCGTGCAATCACTTCCTGCCCGAGATAACATCCTTTTGTGAAGGAAACAAAATCATAACTCACATTCAAAATCATTTCATTGTTGTAATCAATATATTGCAGAGGAATATTATTTCTGAGACGAAATTCTATAAATTCTTCTTCTGAAACATTGCTTTCCATTTTTGTTTGACTCAATAAGACTTCTTTTTTCTCAAGATCGTAATATGCAAAGAGGTCTTTCTTTCTCTCTATCTTTGTGTTCGTGAGCGCAAGATGCTGTTTGAGATGTTCGAGAAGTGGACCTGATGCTCGCTTGTCAAGGATTATGATAATTTCATTATCATTCAATTTCTGCTGCCAAAATGTCGCGACAATTCTGCCAAACTTGTCAATGCACGCATTTTGCTTTGCAGATGTTGTGTTTGTCGTTAATCCACTCAGAGATTTTTCTGCGTTTGGTTTGAGGGAAAGGATGAAATAGTTGTTAAGAGGGTAGATGCGCATATTGGTTTGTTTTGTGATTATTTTTATAAATTGTTGGATTTTACCAAAAAACATATAAATTAGTCAAACTTAGTTTCTATTAGGTGATCTTATGGTACAGGCATTAGTGACGTTAGATAATGAGACAAACAAAGTTATCAATATTGTGAAAGCAAAACATGATTTCAAAGATAAAGGACAAGCTATTGCATTTATCGTAAGAGGATATGCAGAGGAACAATTAGAACCAGAATTACACCCTGATTTTATCCATAAAATGCTTTTGATTGAGAAGCAAAAAAATATTTCTGTTTCTGATTTTGCAAAACGCTACGGGTTGAAATAACGTGTATGCGCTTGAAGTAAAGCCAGAAGCAGATAAAATTTTCGAGAAACTTGCCAAGAAAAATCCACGGCAGTTGTTGTTTATTGATAATAAAATAAGATCCATACAAACAAATCCCTTGCATTCTTACAAATTTTTAAGAAAACCATTGCAAATGTTCAATAGAGTTCATATCAATTCAAGTTTTGTTTTGATCTTTAAGATGGATCATGAACGACAAGTGGTTGTTATTTACTATTTTGATCATCACGATTTTGTTTATCAATGGAGACCACGAGAAAATTAATTACAACCCCAACTCTTTTCTCCAATAATTGCAGGTTTCTTCTGTCTTCTCCACTGCTTTTCCAAGATATTGTTCTGGATTCTCAAGAATCTGTTTTTGTTCTGGCGTGAATTTTACGACAACTTCGAGAAGCTCCGGCATTTCGCGGACTTTTTGCAAAAGTGATTTCTTTTCAAGTCTTGCAATTTCTGCTGCAACTCGTATTTTCTCATGCGCATCCTGACAGCCATGTAATGAAAGAAGAACATACAATGGCTCTGCAACAATGCTTTCTTTGCTCATCGCGAAATTTCTCTGCATTGCCTCTTTGTCCACTGCCAACTTTTTCATTGTTCTTGTCAAACGATCTATCGCAAGATAAAAATTCGCGACAATTTCTGTCGTGAATCTGCTGCTTGCGGAATTTGTCAAATCACGCTGATGCTCGCTGATTTGGTCGAGATACAACGTCATCATTCTTGGCATGGTTGCTTTATACAAACTTTTGACATGCTCAAAATGAATGGGATTTTTTTTGTGCGGCATGGTCGAACTGCCGACTTGTTTTTCTTCAAACAATTCTCCGACTTCTCCAATTTCTGTTCGTTGGAGATGGCGCATATCATCCGCAAGATTCGCAAGCACGCCAAAACAGGAGATAATGCTGTGAACGTAGTCTGTCATAAATTCTGGAACGACAATTTGCGTGGAATGCGTTGCTGGTTTGAGATTTAATTTTGCAAGCACATTTTTTTCAAACGCAACTGGATCTTTGACAATCAATGAAGACGCGTTATATGCGCCGACTGCGCCGCTGAGTTGTCCCCGCAGCTGCAGGGCTTTTGCAGTGATTTCGTGAATTCGCTCTCCCACTCTCGCGACATATTCCGCGATCGCAAATCCAAACGTGATGGGCACTGCGTGCTGTCCGTGGGTTCTGCCAATCTGAAGCGTTGCTTTTTCTTTTTCTGCAACGTAAAGAAGTGTTTTTTCCAACTCAAGAAGTTTGGGGAGGAGAACTTTTTGCGTGATGTCCTGATATCGTAATGCTTCTGCTGTGCAGATGATGTCATGGCTTGTCGCGCTGAGGTGGATGAATCGTTTTGCTTCTGGAGACACATATTCTCCAAAACAATTGACGAGTGCTCTGACGAGATGATGAATTCTTTTTTCTTCTGCATAGACTTGTTCCGCTGTGATTAATGGCGCAGTGTGTTTTATTTCTTCAAAGATTTCTTTTGAGCAGATTCCTTCATCCGCGAATCCCGCAATGAGCGCGACTTCTGTCATTGCCATATATTCAATCAACGCGTTTTCAGAAAGATACGGCTGCAGCTGCTGAAATATTTTTTCATTGTTTGGGTAATAGCGGTAATCTATCGGGCTGATTGCGTCGAACTGCTGCATGATTGTATGAGTATGATGGAAATTAAAAAGGTTGTTGTTTTGATTTGTTTTCAGTTTCTGTGCTCAGTCGAATACTTCCTATTGGAGAGCTTTTTTCATAGATTTTTGTAAAGGCACTGCAGAGAAAATGCACCAATGGAAGCTCTTTGTTATTTTTCCTAAAAAAGCGATTATGGGCGTGTCATGAATACAGAATTTCTTGCTACTCTCGCTGATGCATATCAAGAGACAATTCCCATGTTAAGACATCCCTATTGCGTTGTTGATGGAACAAAAAAAGCAACAGAAAACGCTGAAGAGATACGAGAGTTTCTTGGATGAGATAGGCAATAATTACGTCTGTTTCAAATTAATTCATTATCGCTTTCTTAATCTCTTCAACATCATTCATCTCTTCCTTTAACTCTATCTTTTCCCCGAGAAGTTGTTCTGTTAATTCAAGTAATTCTTCTGCTGCCTTGACCTTTATCTCTTCAGGAATTGGCGGCGCGGGACCATTGCCGGTAAACCCAACAGAAGCAAGCCATTCTGCAACAACTGTTTCTTGTACTGTTTTTTGCGGAAGATCTGTAGCAAACGCTGTCTCATACGCTTCTGTCTTCCAATACGTTGCACTATCGAGCGTATGCAAACCAGTCATCAGAACAAGCTCATTATTTGCAATGCCAAATTCATATTTTGCAGACGCAAGAATCAATCCCTGCTTTGCCGCGTGCGTCGTTCCTTGGCTAAACAACTTTAAACAAATTTCTTCTGCTTCCTCAAACAAGATTTCATCCACTAATCCTTCTGCAAAAATTGTTTCTCTTGTTGTTATATTCTTATTGACAATCGGAACAATGATTGGTGTTTCTAACTTTTGGTTTTCTTTCAAACCTGCTGGAAGATTGTTTCCAAAATAATTTTTGACTCCATTCTTGTACTGATCCCACATGTTTGGCTTTCTTCCATTTTCATTTGTGATAAATCCATGCACGCGGAATGAAACTGCAAACTCCACAGCGTTTCTTCTGAGAAGAACTCTTTGATGCGGCGCGGTAATAAAATCAACAGGACAAATGTCTGCTGCTAATTCTGCGAAAAACGCGGCTGCTTGCGCAAGAATTACTCCTTTGTATGGAATCGTTCCTATAATTCTTTGGTGCGCAACAACTCTGTCTGTCGCAATCCATGTTTTTGCTTCTGGTGTTGTGTAGATATCCCATTGATCCGTCTGTTCTCGCTGCCCTGAGAATTGTGTTTTCTCGATTGTTTCTGTGTTTGTGAATAGGTCTGTTGATACTTCTTTATTTTGTTTCTTTGTTGTCATTGTTTTAATCTCTATTTCTTCAGAAAGCAGATTATTCTTTACGCATGAAGAAATCTTTGCGACAAGAAATTGCTTGCTGTTCTATAAGAATAATTATGTAAACTCATGGCAGATTTATAAAGTTTTGTCTTGGTTTCACAAGAATTGATACGTCGTTATTCCCACCATAATCAACGTCGCCAATGTCAGCACACCAAAAGAAATCCAGCACAAAATATTATAGCCTTTTGCGTTGACATGCTCTCCCATCACTTTCTCATTGTTGACCAGATACATAATCGCAAGAAGAATAATAGGCAGCATCAATCCATTAATCACCTGCGCAAGAATAATAATCGGAACAAGCGGGACATGCGGCAACAAAACCATAATCATCGGCGGCACGACAAGCAGCGTAATCACTGCATAAAATTCCTTTGCTTCATGCAATTTTTTGTTCACGCCGGATTCCCAGCCAAACGCTTCACAGACATAATACGCAGTGGAAAGCGGCAGAATAAACGCGCCAAAAAACGCAGCAGCAAACAATCCAATCGCGAATAATAATCCCGCAAACCTGCCTGCAAACGGTTCGAGCGCAACCGCCGCTTCTGCCGCGCTCGTGATGTGCACGCCATACACAAACAATGTTGCGGCGGCAGCAAGAAGAATGAAAAAAGAAATTGCGTTGGAAACAATTCCTCCAATAATCAATTCCCATTTTGAATAAATGTACTCACTCATTTTTACTCCTTTTTCTACAATCGATGCCTGCAAATAAAATTGCATCCACGGCGCGATCGTTGTTCCGATAATGCCGACGAGCAGAATCCAGTAATTCTTGTCTGTTGAAAAAACAGGAGTAATTGTGCTCTTTGCGACGTGCATCCAGTTAGGATGCGCAAGAAACCCAGAGAAAATATAAGTCACATAAAACAAACACATCAGCAGAAACGCTTTCTCCAAAGATTTGTAATTGACACGAATAATCATAAACAACACAAAAAATCCTGCGAACAAAACAACCAAAAATCTGTTGAAGCCCAACAGTTCTGACGCCGCCGCGATTCCCGCGAACTCAGAAACAGTTGTCGCGAAATTCGCGATGAACAAGCCAATCATCAAAAAAACAGTCATCTTCAATCCAAAATTTTCTCTGATAAGATCAGCAAGCCCTTTTCCTGTGACTACTCCCATTCGCGCGCACATTTCCTGTGTTATGACCAGAAGAATAGTTAAGGGAATCATCGTCCAGAAAAGTGCGTAACCAAACTCCGCGCCCGCGACAGACCACGTGGTAATTCCTCCTGCGTCATTGCCTGCGATCGCGCTAATGATTCCAGGACCTATTAATCCAATGAATAACAATATGTTTCGAAGATGTTTCTTCATTTTTTCTCCTGTTCAATTTTCTTTTGTCTTTTTGCGCGTTTCAGAATAAACTTTCTTCTGATCCATGATTTAGGAATGACTTCAGATAACACCTGATCTGCGGTGATAATTCCCTTCAAGGTTGCCTGTTCATCCACAACTGGAATCATATAAAAATTATATTTTTCGAGCGCAGTCGCAAGGTCTTGTTTTGAGGTTTGCGGATAGACGACAAATGGTTTTTTCCTCATGAATGTTTTGAGCTGCTGCCGCGGCTTTGCAGTCAGCAATGTTCGCATCGAAAGTGTGCCTACCAAATGCTGTTCATGATCCACGACAAGGAGAACGTGCGTTTTATCTGCAGAAGGTTTTGCTTTTCTAATATTGCCAACAGCTTTTGCAGCAGTGTCCATATCATGCAGCGCGAAATAATCAGTCCGCATTAATGCGCCGGCACTATCTTCAGGATATTGCATCAAATCAGAGATTCGTTTTGCTTTTTCATGATTCATCTGATTTAAAATCACTTTTGCTTTTTCTCCTTCAAGAATTCCCAGCACATCCGCGGCATTATGCGGCGGCATGCTTTCCAGCAAATCAACCAAACGATTAATTTTGAGTCCTTTGAAAAATGATTCCTGCACCGCAGGTCCTGCTTCAACGAATGTTTTTGCAGCTGTTTTCTTGTCCAGTCTGTTGAAAATAAGCATCTGCTCTTTTGGGCTTAACTCTTCCATCAAATCAGCAATGTCTCCCGGATGCATCTCTGCTATTTTATTTTTCGCTTCTTTGAGATGTAAATGTCCTTTTGCCTCTTTTGTTTCCAGCGGTTCCACAGATTTCCACGGAATTATTTTTTCCGAACTAAATTTATACACTACTTTTCCTAAAAAATGCTGTTTTAATCCCAGGCGCCGCAAAAAGCTTGTTGTTCCGACACAAACTCCTGTAATACAAAATTGTTCCTCCACTTTGTTGAGAAGGAGATCATTGACGCGGACTACTTTCACGCCGCTGACATCAATAATCTGTTTGTCCAATAATTCATGCGCAAGAAGATCTGTTTCATGCACAAAAAGCGGCTGCATTTCCGCGCTCGTTATATTGAGAAGAATCGAATATGATGCAGATCCGTTCTCTTGTTTTATTCCTTCCACATATTCCAAGGAAAGTTTTTTCTTATATTTATCCTTTGCAAGAAAGACAATGTATTTCACAGGAGCGTATTCTGTTCCATCCTGAAATACCAAATCGCAGAGTATGCCGATTGTTTTTCCTTCTTTATCTATCACTGCTTTCTGCAGGAGCTCTGTGAAAAAGACCATTGCCGCACCCCGAATCAGTTTCTTTTGTCTGCTTTCATGTTATCATGTTATAATGAACGTGCCAAATATTCGAACATTCCGTATGCACGTTCACTATCCAGCTGAGGCGATACAAATGTTAGATAATAAATCGCCTCAGCTATATAAAAAGGTTTGTCTTTTTTCAGTAGATTCGAAAGTGATTCTCTGATATCTTAATTTCTGTATTTTGACCAAAAAATAACAACAACACTGGCACAGACGGTCAACTTTTTGGCTCTCTTCCCATATCAAAAGCCAAAAAGCTTGTCCTACTCCACAATCCACAACCCTAGCCTTCACTTCGTTCAGGCGTAGGAACGTGGGTTGTTCCGTCTAGCCAGTGTTGTTA
>JACRKI010000184.1 GCA_016215305.1 Candidatus Woesearchaeota archaeon
CGAATTAAAAGTGATAGTTTATGAATAATCATACCGAATATTTTCACAGAGAGCTTATGGATGAATTGAAAAAATGGGCTGATAGAGAGGAGATACTTGCGGTCAAAGGACCGAGGCGCTCAGGCAAGACCACATTGCTCAAAATGCTCAGGGACTGGCTTGTCTCTGAAAAAGGCGTTGCAGAAGAGAACATAATTTTCATAACATTTGAAGACCTTGAGGCAAGGGAAAAATTCAGCGCAAACCCAAAGGATTTTATAAACAGCTTTATTCACGACCCAAAACAAAAACACTATTTTCTTCTGGACGAGTATCACTATGTGAAAGAAGGCGGCCAGAAGCTGAAATTCTTGTATGACACGATGGAAAATGTAAAGTTTGTCATCACAGGCTCTTCATCAATGGAAATCGCAGAAATTTCAAAATATCTCGTTGGAAGGGTTTTTCTGTTCTACCTCTTTCCGCTAAATTTTCGTGAATTTCTAAATGCAAAAAACAGCGCGCTCGCAAGAATCTACAATGAAAAAAATTCCATGGTAAGGGCATTTTTACTTGAAAACAAGGAGTTTGAAGTAGAGAATGACATTTTTGTCAATGATTTGTCAAAACACTTGGAGGATTTCGTGACATTTGGAGGATACCCGGATATTGTCAAATCCGAAAACATAGAAGAAAAGAAGATTGTCTTAAAAAATATCTACGAAACATATATATCAAGGGATCTTGAAGGTCTACTGAGAATAACATACGAATTCAAGTTTAGAAAACTGCTCTCATTGCTGTCTTCGCAAACAGGCAACATGATAAACTACAACGAATTGGCATCATCATGCAACAGTTATTATAAAGAAATAATGGAATTTCTAAATGTTCTTGAAGAAACATATATCATAAAATTGCTGAGACCGTTTCATAAGAATCTAAGAACAGAACTTGTTAAAAATCCAAAGGTCTATTTCATAGATATTGGCATGCGAAATCTGATGATAAACGCATTCACCCAGCTTGATACAAGGGTTGATAAAGGAAGCATAATGGAAAATTTTGTTTTCAACGAGCTTTTTAGCATAGTGAAAGATTTTTACAAAATAAGCTACTGGAGAACGCTTGGAAAAGCAGAGGTTGATTTTGTCCTGACACTTGGCAGCGAAATTGTTCCATGTGAAGTAAAATTCCAGCCATTCAAAAAGCCAGAGATACCGAGAAGCTTGAGGAGTTTCATATCTGCCTACAATCCAAAAAAAGCAGTCATGTTCACAAAAAACTTCTGGGGAACCATGGATATTGAGAACACAAGAATCAAATTTATCCCTCTATGTTATCTTTGAATATGAAGCCAGCAGAACCGCAAAAAATCACAAGGAGAAATCTGAAAGGTCTAAGAATAATTTCTTCTTGCTTACAGAAGAATGATATTAATCAGAGAATCCATTGTGCCCAAGATGAGACTTGTCACATTGTATGATGAGGATTGTCATATTGTTGTTTTATTGTGTGTTTTGATTCTTTCAGTGTTAACGTTTTGTTTTCTTGATCAACATCTATTTCATATCGAGTTCGCAGGTTTTCTTTATCTTGTTGACTCACCTCAATTGGTTCTGTTAGTTGCGAACAATATGATTTTAATAAATCACTCATAGATACGTATATTTGGCTACCAGCTTTAATCACACGTCTTTCAACGTCAGGATCAACGGCAAATCCAAGTTCTTTATATGTTTTAAGAATAAAAGATACTGGCACTTTAAGTTCATGGAAAGGAACACTTTCATGAAAAGACAATCCATACCCATCCTCTATTAGTTCTGTTCCCATCGTATCACAATATCTATTTTCATTGACGCTGAATCTTTTTAAAGCAAATCCTAACTCCCACAATAACCGTGGTGCGGGCATCCGCCAGCGTATTCTGAATCAGCACTTACGTAGTCCAGTTGTGGCCTCTCGCGAAGCTGGCTTCCAATATATAATACCTGTTCTTTTTTTGAGCCATAGCGATAAGCTGTGA
>JACRKI010000185.1 GCA_016215305.1 Candidatus Woesearchaeota archaeon
ACGCATTTGTCCGCTGGCAATTCCGCAAACTCAAACAAAAAAATTATGTCGTCAAAGGAAAATTTCCTGTTGTCTGGTGCCCAAAGGAAAACATGGCAGTGAGCGACCACAGCAGAAGCAAAGGAGAAGGAGAAACCACGCAGGAATTTGTGCTCGTGAAACATAAACTTTCTGGAACTGATGATATTATTGTTACTGCAACACTCCGCATTGAAACGATTCTTGGCGTCACAAACATCTGGATTCATCCTGACGTGGAATATGTCCGCGCAAAAGTGAACACCCAAACCTGGATTATCAGCAAAGAAGCTGCTGCAAAACTCGCAAGCCAGGAACGACACGTTGAGTTGCTTGGAACTATTCTCGGAAAAGATCTTATTGGAAAAACTGTTGAGGAATTTAACGGCAAAAAAGTTTTGATTCTTCCTGGATTATTTTGCGCTCCTGACAAAGGAACTGGCATCGTGCATAGTGTTCCTTCTGACAGCCCGGATGACTGGATTGCTCTGCAAGATTTACAGCGTGATCACAAATTCTGCGACAAATATGGCCTTGATTATCGCACTGTGGAAGAACTTCGCGCAATTCCTGTGCTTGACACTCCTGGATATGGCGAAATGCCTGCAATGAAACTCTGCGAGGAATTTGGCATTGGACATCAGACAGATGAAAAAAAATTACTTGAAGCGCGAAAAGCGTTATACAGAAAGAGCTTTTACGAAAGCACCATGAACAGCTTGCATACAAATTTTTTTGGGAAAAATCTTGAAGGCATGCGCGTCATAGAAGCAAAAGATATTATTAAAAAAGAAATGCTCCAGCACGGATTCGAACTTTTTTATGAATTGACTGGTCCTGTTGTCTGCCGATGCCTTGCTGTCTGTGTTCCAAAAATTGTCAGCGATCAATGGTTTATCGCGTATGGCGATGAACAATGGAAACTCCAAGCGCATCACTGCCTGAATCGCATGAAATTATATCCTGATACTGTCCGACAGCAATTTGAATATGTCATTGACTGGCTCCATAACTGGGCATGCACCCGCAAAGAAGGATTGGGAACCGCACTTCCCTGGGATGAACAATGGCTTATTGAAAGCTTGAGCGATAGCACGATTTACATGTCATACTATACTATTGCACACATTATTTCTTCTCTTGATTCTGAAAAAATTGACGATACATTATTTGATTACATTTTCCTTAACAAAGGAAACGCAAAAGAACTTGCAACGCGCTGCTCGACAACTGAAGGAACAATCAATCAGATGAAACAAGAATTTGAATATTGGTATCCGCTTGACTTCAGAAATTCAGGCAAAGATCTTGTGCAAAATCATCTGACTTTTTTCCTGTTTACCCACACCGCAATCTTCCCTGAATCCAAATGGCCAACAGGCATTGGTGTCAATGGCTGGGTGACTGTTGATGGAGAAAAGATGAGCAAATCTCTTGGGAATATGATTCCGCTTCGCGACATGTCTGCAAAATTCAGCGTCGACGCTGCCAGATTCACTATTTTATCCGGCGGGGAAGGACTTGATGATCCCAACTGGGACAGCACCTTTGCAAGCGCGGTCAAACAAAAATTTGAAGCGCTTCTTGACTTCTCAAAAGAATGGCATGGGAAAGGAAGAGACAATCATACTGCTGTTGACGCGTGGATGGAAAGCCAACTTTACTCGATTGTTCAGCGAACTACTGCTGCAATGGAGGAAACATTGTTTCGCACCGCGACGCAACTTTTATTCTTTGAATTGCAGAATTCTCTCAAATGGTATTTGAAACGATGCCATAACGAACCAAACAAAAAGTTGATGCAGCACCTCCTTGAAACGCAAGCAATTTTATTATCTCCCTTTGCGCCTCATTTTGCTGAAGAACTCTGGGAAATGCTTGGCAAAAAAGGATTTGTTTGTGAACAGCAATGGCCTGCTGTTGAAAAAACAAAAATCAAAGAAGAGCTTGATATTGGCGAGGATATTGTTCGCAATGTGCTCTCTGACATTGCAAGTGTCTTGAAGCTTATTAAAAAAGAAAAGCCTTCCAAGATTACCCTTTTTGTCGCACTCCCCTGGAAATATGCCCTTTTTGGAAGAATTCAGGAATTTATGCAAGAGACAAAAAATCCGCAAGTCATTGTCAAAGCAGTGATGGAAGATCCACTCCTGAAACAACACGGCAAAGATATTATGAAATTTTTGCCGCGCCTCCTCTCTTCTGGCAAAGTTCCTCCGATACTCTCAGACGATGAGGAAGAACTCAAAGTGCTGCATCACGCAAAAAAATTCTTTGAAGAGGAGTATTCCTGTAGTGTTGAGATTTTGAAAGCAGCGAACTCCGGTAATCCTAAAGCTGGACAGGCATTGCCTGGAAAACCGGCGATTGTGGTTGAATAGATTTAATTTGTTGAGAAAAATTGGGATATCTTGAATTGCGTTGATCAATTGAAAATAGACGCAATTCATGATCTTGAGAATTGCGCCAAATGTAAAAGAAATTGCGCAATTCTCAATAATTATTACCAAATTTTAAAATAATAATAATAAATATTGGACAATGCTATGAGCGAAATCGGTTCGTGTTCAAGCAAAATCTGTGCGTGTGTTGCGTTGCTTGGCGAATCATTGAGCTTTTGGTGTGAAAGTGAGTGTCATTTCTTTCCCACAATCTTTTTCTTCAATTCTTCCGCAGTTATTTCCACGCCATGCTTTTTGAAATACGACACCATATTTCTCATATCCCTGTCAAGCAATTCATCTGCATTCACCGCATCAATCGGTGACGCCTGCGACATATCAATAATCACCGGCGTTTCTTTGAAATTCAGAATATTATACTCACTCAAATCCCCATGCACTAATTTTGCCTTTTGATACAAGAGCCGCACATTTTCAACGAGCTTTTCAAAAAACTCTTTTGGCTTTTTTGGAGGAGCCTGCTTCAAACGCTGGGCAGGATTGCCTGTTTTTTCATCGCCAATCAACTGCATGACAATAAGATGATGAAGAATATTAATGACAAGCGGAACCTTGACTCCTGCTTCCCGCGCTTTCATCAGATTTCTATATTCGCGCTGGACCCATGAGAATATAACCTGCCTGCGCTGTTTCTTGATTGTAAAATATCTCGGATCATGCTTGATATAATCATACATCTTATTGAAGTTGCACGCCTCAAGGCGATAAATTTTCACAATACGATATGTTGGTTCATGATTTTTTGCGTCTTCCTCTATTTTTCGCGCAGAGAAAATGTTTGCTTCCTTGCCTATCGAGATTGGACTCACTAACTCATCAATATGTTTTTGCTTGGTGAGTTTGATAATATCATTTCTCGTAAACTCATCAAAGACATTGCCATATACTTTCCAGCGTTCGTGGGTAATTCTTGCCATTTTTTTTATTATTTTTTGTTTTTTGATGTCATTTTCAAAAAGTATATATATACCTTTTTCCCTAGTGAGCAGTACATTTTTTAAAAGAGGTGTTTTTATGACAAAGTATCATCCTTTATATGCGTATGCTATTGTGAGTGTTATTCTTATTCTTGGCATCCAAATGGTGCTCTCTGACGGAGTAAGTTTGACTGGATTTGCTGTCAGTGATCAAGCTATGTCGCCTGGACAACCAACTGGTCAAGGCGGACAGCAAGGACAACAATCGGGAAGTCAAATGATGCAGGGTCCTTCATCAGGTAGACAAGGACAACAATCAGGAAGTCAAATGATGCAGGGTCCACAATCAAGTAGACAAGGACAACAATCAGGAAGTCAAATGATGCAAGGTCAGCAATCAAGCGGACAAGGACAACAATCGGGAAGTCAAATGATGCAAGGTCCACAATCAAGCGGACAAGGACAACAATCGGGAAGTCAGATGATGCAAGGTCCACAATCAAGCGGACAAGGACAATCAGGAAGTCAAATGATGCAGGGTCAACAAAGCGGACAAGAAGGACAGTTTGGTTCTGGAACAGAACAATCTATTTCTGGAGAATCACAAAATCCAGAACAATCTTTTACTGGACAAGCATACAGTTCAGAACAATCTGACACCACTGGAGAAGAAAGCGGACAGAGCAGCCAACAATGCCCTCCACCACCACAGCCAGACCAAAACTGCTTACAATCTATTGGCACACAGAGGAAAACGTGCACTGAACCTGCTGTTCAAAACTGCCTTGACAATGATCCAACAGTCACTTGCATTGAAGCTGCTGTCAAAGCATGCGATACAAGCATGGAAACTGCACGAAAAGCATGCATGCCTCAACAGTCAAATAGTCAAGACAATGGTGAAACACAACAGCAAAGTCAGAGTGATCAAGGACAGGGTAATCAAATGATGGGACAACAAGGAAAGTCTGGCTCTGATTCCACAGGAAATCAACAAAATAATCAAAATCAAGGATACTTTTCCCAAATTGCCCGTTGGTTTGGCTTTGGACCACAGCAATCTGCTTCCGGAGGATCACAAAATCCAGAACAATCTGGTCCTACTGGAAATCAACAGACGCAGGGAGCTCCACAATAGAATCTGCGTTATTAAGAGCCAAGAGACAAACACATATCTTGGCATTTTTATTATTTTTTAGTAGTTAAATTAATTCTCCACAACATTTATAAATGAAAAGGGCTTCTCTTTCTTTTATGGACGCAAATGGGTCCTTCTGGAGCGCATCTTGTTGATGCTGCAATGAAACGAAGACACTCTTGCATTCACCAGCCCGACACGAGAGTAACGCAATGAAGCTGTCGCGAAACGCAAGCAATGCAATTGCGCGTTAGTGTTTCGGGCGACACTTTTCATATTCATAAAAAAATAAAAAAAAGATATAGAATAAGTATTGCATTATCACAATCATCAGCCTTTAGGTTTGTTTGCTGTGCAAGCGCAGACAAGAGACATAAAGACCGACATGGAGATAGCACACAGATTAGCAATCTCCTCGATCGTTTTCGCAGAAACTTATTCTATATTTATTAAATGGAGTTGATTACCATGGGAAAAATTAGCCCAGTATCTGCAAAATATATTATTCACGCAACCATCGCAATTGAAGGCATGGTTGACAAGCCAGACGTGATCGGCGCAATTTTTGGTCAAACAGAAGGGCTCTTAGGAGCTGAACTTGAGCTTCGAGAACTTCAACGATCAGGAAGAATCGGCCGCATTGAAGTCAACACAGAAACACGCGGCGGCAAATCACAAGGAAGCATTATTATTCCTTCCAGCCTTGACAAAGCAGAAACCGCAATTGTCGGCGCTTCTTTGGAAATTATCCAGCGAATCGGTCCATGCAACGCAAAGATTATCATTACAAAAATTGAAGACGTTCGTATTTCTAAGCGATTACAAGTTATTGAACGAGCGAAAGAACTCCTTCGAAACCTTGTCGATACCTCACTGCCAGATTCACAAGAACTTGCAGATGAAGTCGCACACTCTGTTCGTGTCATGGAAATTCAGGAATTTGGTCCAGAAAAACTTCCGTGCGGTCCTGCAATGGAAGAGTCTGATGAAATCATTGTTGTTGAAGGACGAGCAGATGTGGTGAACCTCCTGAAATATGGCATTAAGAACGCTGTCGCATTGAACGGGACATCTGTTCCTCCAACCATGATCGACCTCTGCAGACGAAAAACGGTCATCGTATTTGTTGACGGCGATAGAGGAGGGGATTTGATTATCAGAGAACTCACTACTGTCACTGATGTTGATTTTGTCACCAAAGCACCTGACGGCAAAGAAGTGGAAGAACTGACACAAAAAGAAATTCTCAAAGCACTTCGCGCAAAAGTCAGCCCTGAACAAGTCAAAGTTGAAGGCGGACAAAATGGATCAGACGATGGAAGATACCAACGACGACCTCTGCAGAATTCCATGAATAATAGAAGAGAAATCCGCCCTATGCGACCTGCTTCTGTTCCTGCACGAGTTGCTCCAGTTGGACCACCAATGATGCAGAAACGAGCACCTGTCGCAGCACCACGAGCACCAACAGGAGGAGAAGAGAAAAAAGCATTCGGAAAAATGCTTGAGGATCTTATCGGCACTCGCGGCGCATACATTCTTGATCCAAAAATGAACATTCTTGGAAAAGTTCCTTCAAGTGAACTCGTCGCAACACTCAAGAGTTTGAACAGCGGCGTGTATGCAGTTGTCTTTGACGGCATGATCGAAGAAGACCTTGCAGAAATTGCAGAAACAAATGGCGTCAAACATCTTGTTGCAATGGGTTCCAAAGTCAAAGGAACTGCAAACGTGCAGATCATTACTGCGGATGATCTTTAGAGAGCTTTGAATAATTTTTTATCTTTTTTCTTTTTTTTATTTTCTTACTTGCTTTCACGAACTCGCTGCTTTGATTCGACTGATTACTTTTCACGCACTAGCAACGCAAACAGTATTTCTAACGCGTTGCGTTAGTAATCCTTTGAGCAAAGCCCAAAGTATCTTTATGTAATTTTTATTTTCATCAATAAATAATAATAACATGAAGATACCTTAGCGATGCTTGTTCCTGTATTATTTTCTTAGTGCGTGTGTTTACTCTTGATTCATGTTTTGTAATTGCTTAACTGAAACATATTTATACAGGTAAACATTTAATTGAGGAATGATAAAATTGAAAGCAAAGAAAATAAACAAACAATCCAAAAAACTTTCTGGAAAATCTCTCCGCACCATGTACTATACAGATGAACCATTTTATGGGATGAGCGATACCTGCACTGGACAGATTGAGATTAACATTGAATTTATCTGGAAACTTTGCAAAAGAAATGAAGACAAATTTATCAGAATCTTTGGACTGACTTACACGCATGAATATGTGCACACGATTGTAAGCGACATTGTCGAGGATTTGTATACCTGCGGGGAAGAGAAATTCATCCGCAAAATGCTCGGCGAAGAATGGAACAAAGAAATGGAAAAATATTATGAATGTATTCCCCCTTCAAAGAGTTTTGTCATACACAAAAAACAAAAGATTAAGAAAAAAACAAGAAAAAAGAAATAGAAAAATTAAAAAAATAATTTATTATGTTGTATTATTAGTATACACAACTGTCGCTACAGCTTTCAGCTGCTCCAGATATGCACTCACTGCTTTTTTCTGCAAGTCAAGCGTGAGCTGCTGGATGATGTCATCTTTAAAAT
>JACRKI010000003.1 GCA_016215305.1 Candidatus Woesearchaeota archaeon
CACCGCTTTGCTTATTTGCATCATCAAAACAAGCATTAGCAGCATCAATAGCCAAATCTCTGAGCGATTTGTCCCACAATTCCCCGAATTTTGTTTGACCAACAGCAACAACAGCAACTCTCATAAATTCACCAAGTTCAATCTCTTCTTAATTTTCCTCTTAAATTAACATATATACCATAATCAACATAGCTCTTGTTATCAATATATTCCCATGTCTTCTTTGTGATGTTTTGTCTGTTTAAAATTTTATCATTGATCACGAATGAAAAAGCATCACTTCCAGCACCAGAACCATATGATGTAACAAGTATGCGCTCACCAGGTTTTGCATTGTCCAAAGTAGCAGCAAAACCAAGCATGGAAGAACCAGAATATGTGTTGCCTATTTTAACAACAACTAACCCATCCTTTAATTTCGATAGATCAAATCCCATCATTTTTGCAACCCTTAATGGAAACTTACCATTAGGCATATGAAATACAACCTTGTCAAAATCATTGATCTTCCATCCAAGTTTTTCCATCAAACATCGTGTTGCACTTGTGACATGCCTGAAATAAGCGGGCTCTCCTGTGAATCTGGCACCATGACTTGGATACTTTTTTCCCTCTCCGCGCCAGAAATCAGATGTATCTGTTGTGAATGAGTATGATCCTTCAAGCTCGGCAACAGGATTCTTTCCTATGATAAATGAAGCAGCACCGCTTGCAGCTGTGTATTCCAACGCATCTCCCGGTCTGCCTTGCGCAGTATCACTGCCTATAGCAATTCCAAAATCGATCATACCGGCTTTGACAAATCCTAGACACATCTGCATACCAGCTGTTCCCGCTTTACATGCGAATTCAAGATCAGCGACCATTAGCTGGTTTCCAAAATTACTGCTGACCCCAATGACATCAGCCACAACAGTTCCAGATGGCTTAACAATATAAGGATGGCTTTCAGAACCAACATAAAGTGCACCCACTTTTTTCATATCAAATGTCTTGTCAAGTTGTGCACGAGCAATAGCATGCCTACTTGCCTCAACAGCCATTGTAATTGTATCCTCATCTCTATCTGCAACACTTTTTTCTTCAACACCCAAACCATTCACGATATTCTTTCCTTCCTTTTGCCAAACCCTAGCTATATCTTCTATTTTTATTCTGAGACGAGGAACATAAGCCCCCCATCCAACAATTCCTATAGATGACATGATAATAACCTAATTATAATCCAAAATATCATTAAGAAGATTTTAAAATCTTGTTTTTGCTATCCTATTGTATACCAATATATAGTTGTAGAGTGCAAACAGTTCTGTCCTAAAAGCGTGCAAGCAGTTATGTCCGCTTTTCACCAGATTAGTCTGGTGATTAGTTGTGGTGAAAACAAACATGGACATAAGAGTGAAATCTGTATTGCTGTCGCTGGAAGGCATAAAATCTGATATAGAAATTTGTGACATGTACGAAATTTCTACACGGACTTTGAGAAGGTGGAAACGGTCATACAAAAATTCTGGCATAGAAGGATTGAAACCAAAATCAAACGCGCCAAAGAAACAACCAAAGACAATAAACACAAAGTTAGAACAACAAATTCTGAAACTCAAACAGAAACATCTATCTTGGGGTGCAAGAAGGATAAAATTTCAATATGATCTTCCTTGCCATTGGAAAACCGTTCATAATGTTATCAAGAAGCACAGCATGTTAGTCAGAATGAAAGCAAAACCACAACCTTGCAAAAGATTTCAGAGAAAGCATGTTGATTCCATGTGGCAAGGCGACACATTTCAATTCAGAATTCACGACGTAGGAAAGGTGTATGTGACAGGATTTACCGATGACTGTTCGCGATATCGCGTGAAATCAAAAACGTATTTGCACAAAGGTGCAAAGGAATCAGTGAATGCATTGCAACATGCATTGAAAATAGGTAGACTTCCCAGAGAGATATATCTTGATAATGGAAAACAATTCGTTGCCAAAGATTTCAAAGTTTTTACTTTGAAGCACGGAATCAAACTTATTTATGGTAAACCTTATCACCCAAGAGGTAGAGGAAAGATAGAAGGTTATCACAAAGTTCTTTATAGAGAATTGATATTTGTAAAGACATTCAATTCTCTATCACACTTTAGAAAAGAACTTAGAAAATTTGACAAGAAGTACAATTACTGGAGAAAACAAGAAATACATGGATGGAAAACTCCATCAAGCATATACAACAACAAAAAATACTTTAATAAATCTGCGAAATATATATTCAAGAGGCGGACATAAGTCTTTGCATCAAAAGCGGACAAATGTCATTGCACTGTACACCTACCAATTCGAATAGAGAATCTTGATATTGGTAGACATGAATATCCAGATTCTCTTCTTGAATGCCTGAATA
>JACRKI010000019.1 GCA_016215305.1 Candidatus Woesearchaeota archaeon
CACGCTGGAAAAATACGATGGCATTTCATTTAGGTATTTGCACACTAAAGAATATTTCCAGCTTGCAGGTAGAGCTGGGCGACGAGGAATTGACAAAGAAGGATACGCGATTGCCATGTTCAACAGAAACAGGGATGATTTGGAAAAGATTCAAAAAGTAAGCGACAAGGACATTGAACCGATTATCTCCCAGTTCACGCTTTCGTACAATACAGTCTTAAATCTGCTTCAGCAGCACACGCAAAAAGAGATTGAGATTATTCTCAAGAAGAGTTTTGATTATTATCTGAAAAAGAAAAAGTATGGAAATATCCGACCGTCTGCAAATTTCCATAACAAAGTAAAGCTCCTGCAGAAAATGAATTATGTCCGGCAGGATCATACCTTGACAGAGAAAGGCGAGTTTGCAAGGTTGATTTACGCGTATGAACTTTTGATTGCGGAATTTTGTATGTCAGAAGTAATTCAAGAGATGAATGATGTCGCGTTCCTGACCACGCTTGCCGCGATTATGTTTGAAGGCAGGCGGGGAGTGGAATTTGAGAAGCGGTATGACAAGAAAGCAGTTGCGAATGCGCTGAAAGTGTTGAGCAAGAATTCATTTTTGACAAAGAAAATCAATGTTGGTGTGTTCAAAGGATTGCATAACCTCATTAATCATTGGTACAATGGCGGAGATTTTGTCAAACTCATGACGTATGCGAACATGCTGGAAGGAGATTACATCAGACTTTTCAGGCAGTGCATTGACATGATGAAGCAGATCAGACGAGCGACTGGAGATTATGAACTTGTCAATCGCATGGACAGATGCACTGCGAAGATTGATAGGGATGTGGTCAAAGTGGAGTTGTAGGGAATTACTAATAATACTCAAGACATTCCGGTTCTGGTCTTTAAGTTTCCGTAGTGTATAACAGCAAACTTTATATAGTATGTATGTTTCTAGAATACACATGACTGCTAATAACATACAATTTACCAAGATTGAAATTCAGATAGCCAAATATATATTTAAACATTATAAAGACAAATATAACGCAAGGCAGTTGGCTAGAATACTAAATATCAATCATGCTCATGCCAATAAGTTATGTCGTATTTTGGAAGATAAACATTTGTTGACTAAAGAGGAAATTGGCAACTCTCTCTTTTTTTCTTATCAATATGATAACAAGTTGGCTGTCAAGTTTATAGAATATATGCTCAGCTTGGAAGAGAAAGAGTTTCCTAAATGGTTGATTGTCTTGTCCCACAGTCTGAAAAAATTTAAGGGGTGTATCGAGATGGGACTGATTTTTGGTTCATCCATAAAAGTCAAGGATTTTAATGACATAGATGTTTTGCTCATGTATAATACTCAAAATTCCAAAGACGTAAAAAAAATAAAGGACGAAATAAGAAAATCTGAATTAGTTGAAAAACCCATAAGGTATGTGGACATAACTGAGAAAGATATTTTATTCAATAAAGAAAACAAAATTTTTTATAATATCTTATCTGAAAGCTTTGTATTTCATAATCCTGAAAAATATGCGGGGGTAGTAAGAAAATGCCGCAAATAGATGAGCATTTGAAATGGTGTCTAAAAGATACAAAAAGACTGATAAAAACAAAGCCTGATTTAGATTTGGCACAAAAGCACATTAAGAAATCTGAATATAATTATGGGACAGTGCAAACTCTTGAAAGGCTATAAAGATAGTTGGAGAATAAATAAACAACAACTTTAATATACAATCAACATATTCTTTCTATCATGACCAACTTTTGGAATATTGTGCATGAAGTGATTGACAGAAGCGATGTATTGCTGGAAATATTAGACGCGCGTCTGCCGGAAATGACACGAAATCCGGAAGTGGAAACAAAAGTGCGGAACAAAGGCAAGAAACTTATTCTCGTGCTGAACAAAGCAGACTTAATTGGACAGCAGGTCGCGGAGCAGGAAAAAAAGAGGATTGGAAAAGAATATCCTGTTGTTTTTGTTTCCACAAAAGAGCATCAAGGAACAAAATTACTGAGAGAGGCAATTCTCGCGGCGGCAAATAAAGAAACAGTTATGGTCGGCGTTCTTGGCTATCCCAATACTGGAAAGAGTTCAATTATTAATGTGCTGAAAGGAAGAAAATCCGCGTCCACAAGTTCGCAATCAGGCCACACAAAAGCGATCCAGAAAATCAGAGTGACAAATAGAATCATGATGCTTGATAGTCCTGGCGTGATTCCATTCGAAGAAAAAGATGAATTAAAGCATGTTTTGATTGGCACGATTATGTTTTCAGATGTGGATGCTCCTGATGTCTATGCGTTAGAAGTGATTAAGCTTTGCAATTCGTTGAATCCAAAAATTATCACGACATTTTATGGAATTTCTGAAGACGCGGATCCATTTGTGCAGCTCGAAAAGATCGCAGAAAAAAGAAATCTTCGCGCGAAAGGCGGTGTTCTTGACATGGAACGTGCAGCAAAAATAGTGATTCAGGATTGGCAGGTGGGAAAGATTAAGTTGTGTTGAATTATTTCTGCTTCCCGCTAATGTGAATAACATTTCCATCCTGTTGAATGTTGAGTTCAGTAATGTTGTCAATCACAATATCACTGCCAGAAAGATGATATTCAGAATTCAATCCACTGATAGTCACTTTACGGACTGCGTCAAAGTCAAGAATTTTGTCAGGAACCTGTCCGCTGGTGTGCGGCTTGTTGATTTTGAACAGCGCGACAAAGCAGGGGCTAAAGTCATCTTCTTCACTCTTCCTTTTTTTTCTGCCGATGATAATGCTTTTTGCGTCGTATTTCATAGAAATCCGTAACAGAGAGAGGTATATAAATCTTTTGCACTATTTGGAGATTATCCAACAACAGTGCTTGATACTGCAAAAAAACTTCCAATAAGCGTGAAGAGCAAGAGAATAAAAAGTATCAGAATAAGAAGAAAAAGCACATGCGCGTGTGTATTGTTTTTGAGTTTCGTTTTTGCAAACGAAAAAACAAAGGGTGTGAAAACGAAGAGAAAGGACCAGGGGGAAAGTTGACTAACAAGTGTTTTTGC
>JACRKI010000020.1 GCA_016215305.1 Candidatus Woesearchaeota archaeon
AAGGATTTTATGACCCTTTCACTTCACTCACGGATTGACTTTGAGATTCGCGGTAAATCTGCGCGAATGCAGGAGTCACGACAAGATAATCATCGCCAAATCCTGCGATATCGCCTTCAACAGCGTCGCATGTTTTCTTCAATTTGTTAATTGCGCGTTTTAATTCAACAATGTCCTTGTCTTTCAAAGGTTTGATGTTGACAAGCGCGATGGTTCTGCCGTCGCGAAGCGAATCAAGAATAGATTTGACATCAGCAAAATCAGAAATCGCGAATGGACGGACAATGATTTTTTGTTTTCCTGTTTCCTGCGTAGTTGTGTCCAGTTCCACGTATTCATCTTCGACATCGTCAAGAGGAGTATTTTCTTCTCCCAACAATTTTCTTCGCATTTCAGAAAAAAGCCCTTTCATGTTCTCTGCCTCCGAATAAATTCCTTCTGCTCACGACGCTCGCAAGGAATTTATATTTGTGTACTCTGCATTCATTATTTTACTGTATGAAAAGTTTCGTATGAGTGAAACGAATGACGAAACTTTTATTTTTACTATTATAGAATATTAACAGTTGGCGTTGTATATAAAGTTTATCATTAACACATTTTAGAAGAAATAGTTTTGTGTACTTAAGAGTGGTTATAAACTTATATAAAAGAGGAGTAGTTCAACAATCAAATGGTTTCCAAAAGAAAACAGCGAAAAGAAAAAACAGAACAAAGAATGGAGGTTCAAACAATGGAAAACAAACATACGCTTGTGCAAAAGATCGGATCATGGTCTTTTTTAGTAGGAATAGTTATTGCGATGGCAGCAGGATTTTGGGAGTTAAATGCGCTCATTGTCTCGGTGCTTATTGTGTTGGGAATGATAGTAGGATTTTTGAATGTCACAGGTGAAGAAACCACGCCATTTTTACTTGCGACAGTTTCATTGGTTATTGTCGCAGCGATTGGACAAGGAGTGCTTGGACAAGTAAGTGACATTGGACCAAAATTACAGCATGTGCTTGCAACATTCATTACCTTTATCATTCCAGCAACCATTATTGTCGCGTGTAAAGCGATTTATTCCTTGGCTGCGGATTAAGGATTTTTTTATTATTTTGTTTTAATTCTTTTATTCTCGTGATAGTTTGCTTTGATTCGGAAAGAATTTCAATGCACGAACTAACTTACATGAGAATCGCCTGATCCATCGAAAGATGCTCCAAGCAATAAACAATCAAAACGCGCAAGAGAAAACATAAACTATAAATTCTCAAGAGAAATAAAACAACACTATGGAACAAAAGAGTGTCAAAATAGAACAAAATGCCGCGATCCAGACAACGCAGGAGCACATCGAAAAAGTCAAGCAGATGTATCAAACCTTTGAGAAATATCTTCTCAAAAATGGCATGTTTTTAGCGAGAGACACAGGCATCGGGTATTGGGGGGTCACGCATGTTCAGGATCTGCACGATCTTTTCACGCAAATAGAACTGCATAAACATCAAAATTTTCTTGATTTGGGAAGCGGGGATGGCAGAGCAGTCTTGATGGCAGCATTGTTTGGGGTCAAGGCAACAGGAGTTGAAGCAGATGACTGGCTCATCAATTGCGCGCTTGACATCAAAAGAAAACTCGATCTCCCGCATTTCGCGAATGTGCAGTTTCTGAAAGATGATTTCATGAAAATGGATTTGAGCAAGTACGACATTCTTTACATTAATCCAGATAAGCCATTTCATAGAGGGCTCGAACAAAAGTTGGGCAGAGATTTGAAAGGAAAGCTTGTCGTGCATGGCTATGAATTTCTGCCAACCGCGCTCCAGAAAGAGAAAGAAATGATCATTAATGGGGAAAAGTTTAGTGTGTTTAGAAAATAAAAATCCCAACCGCCCCAAGGGGTGGGGTATTAGCGGAGATTTTTAATGTTGCGAACCCCGCTCGCAAACATAATTGGAGGACTACCCAATCGCCGCAAGCGGCGGGGTATCACAACAAATGAAAAACATCCTTTTTATTTGCAATCAAAATAAGAATAGAAGCAAAGCTGCAGAAGAAATATTCAAACAGAGATGGAACACAAAATCAGCAGGGCTATACAACGAGAATCAAGTTACTGAACAAACGCTGCAATGGGCAGATTTGATTATAGTAATGGAAGAACAGCAGAGAAAGGAACTAGGGAAAAGGTTTCCAAAAATGTATTTGATGAAAAGAATTCTTTCTTTGAATATTCCAGATATATATTCTTATGAACAAGAAGAGTTGAAGCAGATTTTAGAAGAAAAGATGGAAGAAATTATGGAATTAGCCATTGTTTGAGTTGTTTCAGAAGAGAAAAAGAATTTGTAAAGAGAAACGTTTCTGAAATAGACAATTCTGGAAAAGAACGCGTTGCCTTATAGAGCAAAGGGTTTGTTCTCAAAACAAGAATAGTAATTTGGTAGCTCATAATATCACCTTCTCAAAACAAAAATTCCCAGAACGTTCAGCAGCATGTTCTCTCATTTTCTCAAAAAACGCATGTTTGGCAGAAGCATAAAAGTGAAATAAAGAAGTAGAACTTTGCGAAGTATTTGTCTCTGTAATCAGATACAAAGAAGAGGGAATATCACCAATGATCTGAAACGAGAGAAATGAGAGTTTCCAGTTTTTTCCAGTAAGACAAAACCCAGAGAAAGTCATGAAGCACCTGCAGGAAGAGAAGTAACAAACGCTTCCCGAACAAGCTCCTGCTCGATAAAAGAGGTGGTTAAGGAATGAATAGCAAAGGCATATTCAATGTCTTCCATAAACAAGGAATACTCATGATGATTGCAGAAGATCATTTCAAAAATATAATCCGCGCCATTCGTTGTTTGATACAGATTATTGAGCGCGGGATGACCGCGGATATAACGGCCAAAAATGTTTTTTTCTTCAGAAGCGAGAGAAATAGTAAAGAGCACTCGTGTTCCAAAACCAAGTTTACGAAAATCAACCAATGCAGTATATTTGCGAATCACTTCTTTCTGTAATGAGAAAAGCCGTTCCGCGACAGTGCCGCGGCACATGGAAATTGCATTCCCCAATGTCCGAATCGGCTGCCGCGCGTCCTGACGAAGCAGCGACACCAATAAATGATCTTTGGAAGTATCTTTTTTTCTCATGCAATGTACTAAACAGAACAAACTAAAAAAGGTATTTGGAAGAAAGTGGAAAGACTTTCAGGATATTCGAAAGATTTTCAGAAAGAAAACAAAAATGCGGAAATATTTCAGAAAAAGGGAAGAGGGATTATAAAGAAAACTGATTACTGTGCACCCTCAAAGCCAAATTTCCGTCGAGGATGCTGCGGCTTTAATCCAAGCAAGAATTTCTTATTTTTGCTTAGATCCAGATAATCATCGCATACTTCGAGAAGATGTTTGGAGGTTGTCTGACCAAACGCGATCACTTCCGCGCGGCAGCCGTGAGATTTCAAGTACAATAAAAGATCTTTGAAGTCTCCATCGCCGCTGACAAGAACAACAGTATCCACTTTTGGACTCAAACGAACAGCGTCCATGGCAATCCCTATGTCCCAGTCTCCCTTTTTCGCGCCGCCGGAAAAGATTTGAATATCCTTTGCTTTGACTTCAATGCCTATTTTTTCCAGCGCTTCATGAAAAACTTTTTCTTCTTCAATGTCTGTTTTGATAACATACGCGATTGCGCGAATGAGTTTTCTTCCTGCGACAGCTTCACGGAGAATTTCAGCGAAATTGACTTTGCAGTTGTGGAGTTGTTTGCCGCTGTAATAGAGATTCTGCACATCAAATAAAACCAAGACACGCTGCTCTTTGTGTTTCATGGGATTTTCTAAAGAAAAGAGATATTTAATGGTTTTGGAAATAAATATCTATTTCTAAACTCCAAGCGCGATAATAATCTGAGAACCTGAAGGATTCACAGGATGACCAAACATAAAGATGCAAATCAAATAATCGTGGTGAGGAAGAATCGTCATGATTCCTGCTTTTGCCAAAGCCAAAATATGCAGATTCTATAACAGCAGGAACAGCATCAACATCCCCAGAAGTAAAAGGTATCTTCATATAATTATTTTTTAAAATTATGATAATAATATGAAATATTATCATCGTTGCTTGTGCGTATGTTGTGTAGACAAGCAAATCAAAAGCATTCTGTTCGTGAGAAGAAAACAAAAGAGAGAAGACAAAAGCAAGAAGATTTAAATACATAAAGAAAGAGACAAGCACCATGCAAAAGAAAGCAGAAAATAAAGCGATCATAACACCCTGGGAAGTGAAGGGAAATATCGATTACAATAAGCTTGTCAAAGAGTTTGGCACACAGATAATAGACGACAAACTCCTTGCAAGAATAAAGCATCACACTAAAACCTTGCATCCATTTCTAGAAAGAAAAATCTTTTTCAGCCATCGAGACATGGACAAAGTGCT
>JACRKI010000022.1 GCA_016215305.1 Candidatus Woesearchaeota archaeon
TGTGAAGGAACGCGCATCACTCTTGTTTTTGGCATTACTCCTGACCACCATTATTCTGCTCTTTTCTGAAACAAAAGAAATTGCGTTTGATGCTGCGGTGTTCGATTCTTTGAATAGGTATAATCCCCTGAATGCGTTTTTTCCGCTGAAGATTTAGGGTGAAAAAAGTGATTTATAGTAATTCAATATCTCTACTAAAATATAATTACATGCCTTACCAATGCTTTGCTGGTTCGTGTATTTACATTGCTGATGCGAATTATTTTCTTGCTCGGCGATTCAGAGAACAAAAAAGAAAGATCTTAAAAATTATCATCAATAAGTTACAAAAAAATTAAGAATAACAAGCTTTAAAAGATTTGGACATTTCTTTTTTCTTATGGTTCGAAATCTTGTTGCAGTGATCGGCGGTTCTGGAGTGCATGATTCTCCTGCGTTTCAAGATGCAGTGTGGAAAAAAATAAACACAAGACTAGTAGAATCAGAATTTCTTGCTGACTCCTGCTCTGAAGATGGAGGATTTGTTGAATATCAACAAGGAGAGGGTGTTATCTTTATTCCAAGACATGGTTATACTGTCCGCTATGGACCATCAAAAACACAATACAAAGCAAACATTCTTGCAGCAAAAATGCTTGGCGCAGATATTATTATAGCAACAAGCGCAGTTGGAAGTTTGCATGGAGAAAGAATTCGTGTGGAAGATCTTGTTATTCCTGACGATTATATTGATGAAAGCAGAAGAGACGATAATTTCTTTGGACAAGGGATTGTTGTTCACGCAAATCCAAGACCAGCATTTTCTCCTGAATTAAGAGAACTTCTTATTGATGAAGCAAAAACAGGGAATTACTTTCAAGCAATCCATGATTCTGGAACCTATGTTGTTATTCCTGGTGATCGTTTTGGAACTTCAGTAGAAGGAAAAAAACGAGCAGCGTATGCTGATATTGTCGGCATGACTGTTTGTCCAGAAGCCGCGCTTGCACTTCAATTAGGAATGCATTATGCCTGCGCTGCGTTTCCAGTTGACATTGATACAGACGCAAATCATGAAGGACAAACTCTTGCAGTGATGCAGCGACTTTCTGCACCTGAAAAAGTTCCCGCGTATGTTACTGCAGTGGTGAGAAGAGCACAAACACTTGAACTGCCTGATCTTCTTCACCAGCTTCAAGGAAATATTATCCCCGGAAATGTTGAACACATCGCAAATCCGCATCTTCGCATAGTCGCGGAAGGATTAGTTAAAAAGTATTGTAGTAAATAGTTTTTCTCATGAACTGTATGCTTTGATTCGCTCCGCTGCTTTGGCGTTGTCCAATAATTATTATTTTAAAGTAATTCCATGAAGATACATAAGCGTTGCTTGTTCGTGTATTTATGATGCTGATGCGCGTATTCCTCTGCTGAGCAAAAATGTCACAACGCTTATAAATTATTCATCATTTCTGCGAGCTATGGATCCTACTCACAGTACGCTGGATGAACTCCTTACTGAAAATAATCGCGCGAATGAAACAAGCACTGAAGACAACACTATTTTGAGAGAAACACTTTCAGGATTTACATACAACAGGAGAGCTGTACAAGCAGAATTTCTCATTCAATTGGTAAACGAATCTCTTTTCTTTTCCTTATTTTTACGATACGAAGACACCAATGCTCCACTGGTGCAAAAACAGGGAAAAGAAGTTAATTTTGCACAGGTTTCTTCTTATACTTTATTTACCCCTAACGCATTAGTAAAATATGTTACGACAAACCAACTTTCTGTTTCTGTTCCTAAAAGATTTATTTCTTTGACAGGAAAAAGAGATACCCTTTTTAGAGAACGCCATGATGCATATCAAGATAGAACAAGAAAAGGGAAAAAACAAACGCATCGTTTAACTCAGGAAATAGAACACTATAACAATGTTCTTTTTCATATCTATACACAAGCAGTCACAGAACAATATGGACAAGCACTTGTAGAAAGCTATAGGCAAAGAATTGCCACATTCCTTTCTCCTGCTCCGCAACAACACCCAAGAGAAAGATATCTTGCAGACATCATGGCTGCCCGCTTTGTATCAACAAGTCCGGATCAAGCAATAGCGCACGTATGGCCGGCGAATCGAAGAATGATTTAGAGTTTTTCTAATGACACGGAATAAATCCAAAACTATGCCGTATCCAATGCGTTGGATCATGGATTGCAGGCCAGGGACTAAACAACATCAGCCCAAGGACTCCAAGCACCAACAAAAAGATAACCGCAACCATGGTGACCGCGCTTAGTTTTACTTCATACCCAAAAACATTGACATATTTGTTTTTATTCACTGAAGATCACCTGCTTCTTTTGCTGCTTGCTTGTTTGCCCTTGCTTTTCTGATCGCAACGCCAATGACTAACCCGACCATCAATGCCAACAACATAATAAACGTTGCTTTTGCTTTTGCCAAAAACGGAGGATTATGTGCTGTTGCCGCAACTTCATACGATCTTGCAATTTCCGCGAACTGCGTGGAGGATGCTTCTGTCGGATCAATGCGCACAGTCACTATATGCGGCGCTCCATCAAAAATGCCATAATTAAAAACAAAGGAACCATTCTTTGAATATAAAATTAAATCCAACACTTCAAAATGATCTTCATCATTTTCAATGGTAATGTGCGCAGCCGCGTTATTGACCGGAATTCCATTCTCGTCCTTGACATCAATGTAAAATGTTGTTGGTATTCCAATATCAGGAACTTCTGGATTTGTGTAAAATGAAACCTGACTGTCATCATAATCCACTGCTCCCACTGGCATATCTGCTGCACCCTCATGCGCATGCACGAACGGAACTAAAAATAAACTTACCAATACAATTCCGAAAATGAACAGGGAAAACGCTGCCTGCGCTTTTTTCTTAAGCAAATCTTTTCCAAAAATCAAGCCAACAACAGCCCCAAAGATGACCAGACCAACAAGCAGCATGATTCCTTTTATTTCTGTCTGCCAGAATGGCTCTTTCGCGTGAATAGTAAATTGCTTTGTTTGCTCTGCTCCTGCACTATCAACTACTTTGACATCAAGAGTATAATCCCCTCTTAATGGAAATAAAAGCGCTGGAATGGTCAGTATTCCCTCTGATTCATAAGAAGTGACTGACAACAATTGCGTTCCTTCAACAAATGGAAATCCTGACCCAAGCCAAAGATTTCCGTTGTGCGTGATGGCTGCAGTCATTGTGGTGTCTTTTACTGCCGCGCCTGCTGCATCTGTGACACTGATTGTTATTTCTGGTAATGCACCTAAATCAGGATACTCGACAAAAGGATCGTCTCTCGCAGTAATCTGCTCTGGAGTTGTTTTGAGATTGATATTGTAGTCTGCATGAACTGCAACTGCTGAGAACAGAACAAAAATCATGATAAATGAAAATAATTTGGTCATCTGAATTCCTCCGTGATATTTGATTTCAATGCCTTATTGCGAATTATTTGCAATAAGAAAGAGGTATTGATATTTAAATGTATTGGTTGAGAAAAATATTACCGGCACTTCTTGCACAAACCACTCGCAATCATCTTGATAGTTTTTATTTTGAATCCATGGACTTTCGCAAGCTCTTTCTCTATCTTTTGCTCTGCGGGAAGATCAAACTCCGTGATCGCTCCACATTTTTCACAAACAAAATGCTGGTGCTGTTCTGCTTGCTTTATTTCATAATGATGATGCTCCTCTTCAAGATGCAATTCTTCGACAATATCCGCTTTCTTGAACTCTGTTAGTGTTCTGTAAAGCGTGGAGAGATTGATGTTTGGATCTTTCTTTTTCGCAAGGCTATAGAGCTCCATGACATGCGGATGTTTTCCGCACTGCTGCTTCATCAAATCAAAAATAATCTGGCGCTGCTTGGTCATGCGCTTGCCTTGCATTTTTGTTCGTAATTCGCAGGTCGGGTTGTGGTCCACACGATCACTTCTTTCCCATTTTGACTTTCTTCAACACCGCATCTTTTCCTTTGCCGTCAAGCACCTGCTTCAAAACGTCATACAAACAAACAACTGGAACAATTTCCACCTTGCTTAGAAGCGAGTCATCAATATGAATATCCGCAAGATTCATCGCGGGAACTAAAATCTTTTTCATGCCGCCTTCGACTGCCGCATGCACTTTCTCTGAAATATTATCCACTGGCAATGCATCACCTCTGACAGAAATTCCTCCTGTAATCGCAACATCCTGCCTGAGCGGAATATTCTGGATTGTGGAAACTAACGCTGCTGCAATCGCCAACGTCGCTGTATCTGTTTCTTTTATTTTATGAGTGGTGAGGAATTGAACATAATACACATAGCGCTGTTTTCCGCCAAAAAACATTTCAATAACTGGAATCACATTTTTTGCTGTCTCCCGCATGAACTGCCCCACATTGCCGCTGAGAACCACACTCGAACCCTCTTTGCTCGGCGTCATTTGCGTTTCAATCGGAAGCACAATCCCTGAAACCTGCTCTTCTGCGCTCACTGAACTGATGAGCACTAATGAATTAACTCTTCCTTTTCTGACTCCTTTTGTCAGTAAAATTTCATAGGATTTTCTGTCTTCAATTTCTTTGTCTGCAATCTGATGCTCCAATGTTCTCGCAAGCTCATACGCCGCAAGCACCTGCGCTTTTGTGACAAACGGACTTCGCTCCGCAACCGCGATGTCTCCAGCCGCACGGATTAAGCCGCCTAAATCTCTCAGTTTTAGCGTGAGATAACCGCTTTTGTTTGCGCGTCTTTTTGCTTCTTCAACAATTTCCTGCACAGCATCTTTTTCAAAATGCGGAATCTTTTTGTCTTTCGCGACTTCCTGCGCGACAAATCGCGCGAGCTTCATTCTATTTTCTTTTGTATCCGGCATGCGATGGTTCATATACACTTCATATCCATACCCTCTGATTCTGCTTCGCAATGCGGGATGCATGTCACGAATGTTATCCATATTTCCTGCTGCAACGAGAATAAATCCGCACTGCACTGGATCTGTTCTCACCATTGCGCCTGCTGAAAATTCACTCTGCCCAGTAATCGTAAATTTTCCTTCCTGAAGCGCGGTGAGCAAGTCTTGCTGCGTTTCAAGTTTGAGTGTTCCAATTTCATCAATAAAGAGAACTCCCTGATGCGCTTTGTGAATTAATCCCGCAATCACCCGCTCATGCGGCGGCGTACCAAGTCCTCCTGACTGATATGGATCATGAAGAATATCGCCGAGCAATGATCCCGCGTGGCTGCCAGTTCCGTCATAAAACGGCGCCCGGTCTTTGTCGCTGTTGTCAATCAATATTTTTGGCGCATTGATTTCTGTCTTTTGCGACATGCGCATGCCGAAAAATAAAAAGCCGAATGTCACCAGCGATGCAATCAACGCTGCTGCGAAAATAATTGCGCCGACGGTGTAGCCGTGAAGCGTGCCGAAATAATATAATGTCCACCACGGAAAGAAAATCGCGGAAATTGCAACGATAATGAGAAAGAATTTTTTTCCTGTGAAAAATTCCTTGTTTTTATGCTGTGCTTTTTCGACAATCTCTTTTCCTTTGCCTGCGGGAACAGTTTTAATAATTGGATGATGAATATCAGCAGGATTTGGATAGACTACTGCGTCAAGAAGTGTTTCTTTGGGAAGCAGTTCTGCGAGTGCTAATCCTAAAAGAGATTTTCCTGTTCCTGGTTCGCCGATTAAAAGAACGTGACGCTTCTGCTGGCTTGCTTTCTTGATGACTTCAACAGCTTGCTCCTGCCCAATAACCTGATCTACAACTCTCTTTGGGATTTCTATTTCTGCAGTGGATTGAAAGGAAAATTCTGTTGGCATGAAGAAATTAATTACTTGTGGTTAATAAATTTTCGCAAAAATGGATTCTCAGAGAAATTATCAAGGAGGTATTTTCAAAAAATAATAAAAATAAAATAAAAAACAACTAATTCTTCTTTCTCACAAGAACAACAACCATCATCACGATGACAACGAGCAACAACACTCCCAAGAGTGCGAGCAATCCAACGCCTGTCCATGATGTGCTGGAACTTGAAGTTGTTGGCGTTACTGTCGCTGTTGTTTTCGCGTAGGAAGGAATACTGCTGCCTATACTTCCTGTAGAGGTGGAAGTAATCACTTCAACACTTTCTGAAGGAGTTGTCGCGGTTGTCGTCGCAGTAGATCCTGTACTGGAACTTCCTGTACTCGCTGTACTTCCTGTGCTTGTTGTAGTAGTACTTGATGTCCCTGAACTTGTGGAACTGCTTTCATAGCTGCTTGAGCTGGAACTGCTGTCGCTGCTCTCACTGCCATCGTCAGTCAACGCGTCACAATTTGTTTCTTTGTACTTGATTTCATATTTCAAGCAGGTAATGTCATCATACAATCCCTGAATGTCATCATCAACATCGTTTAAATCATGCTTGACATCGCTTCTGTCTAAATCAGAATCATCAAAATCACCGCTGTCAAGATCGTCATAATCGTTTTTCAAGTCATCCCAATCATCGCTGGAATCATCAACGTCGTCTTTCAAGTCATCAAGATCGTCGCTGAGATCGTCAAGATTGTCTTCAGCGTCTCGCTTGTCGCCGCTGTCATCGTCTTCAACTGCCTGCTGATAATTGTCAATTTCATCTTCAACGTCATTTTCAATGTCGTCATAATCGTCTTTCAAACCATCAACTGTATCCTGCAAATCATCAATATTTTTCACAAGATCTTCTGCGTCTGTTCCATCAACAGAAACAATGACACTGCTTGTTGTTGACTCACTTGCGTTATCAACAACTTTTACTGTAAATGTGTTTGATCCAATCTGACTAATTGCCGGCGTCCATGCAATAACACCTGCCGCGCTAATAGTCATTCCTGTTGGATTTGCGGTGAATCCGTAAGATGCAATAGTCCCATCAGAATCTGTCGCGGTCACTGTACAATTATAGACTGTGCCAACTGTTGCACTTGATCCACAGTTTGTCGTTACTGTTGGTGCTGTCGCGAAAACCATGGTCAACGCAAACAAAAATACCATAATTGTGCTTATGAATAATTTCTTCATGTTCCATACCCCCCTATATAACTTAGGTAATGTAGGGTAAGTATTTCCCTTTTTTAAAGGTTGCGGTGTGTAATCACTATGGAATGGAAACCTATTTATATGGCAGAAGGTTACAGATTTTCGCGAGTTTATTTTTAATATTATATCTTAATATTATATATTACAAAAATCGGGGGGATTACCTATGAGTAAAGTCTATGGCTGTTTGTTTATGGTTCTCCTGCTGTGTTTGGCAACAACAGCAGACCTTTTGGCGTATGTGGCAGTCGGAGGAAATTTCTTTGTTGTCGGCGCATTTGTGCTTGGAGCATTGCTCTTACTGAGTGTCTTTTTGTACGGGACAACTATTGGAAAATTGTTTTCGCTCGCGTTGTTCGGAATTACTTTGCTTACCGGCGTGATTTTATTCAATAAACTCATGCCTGCAAACGGCTTTGTCTTTGGACTGCTTATTTTCGTCGGGATTCTTGGATTTGTCTGTACACTGCTTTGCGGTTCTTGCGGTAAATCCTGCAAAAGAATGTGTTCTGATGACCGCCGCGGGAACAGCACCTACAACGCGGATATGCCTCCGATGCCAATGCCTGCAATGCCGAAGAAATCAAAGAATGGCAAAAGCCTGCGCGTCTCCACATACGACGTCGAAAATCCTGAAGCAAGCTCTCTCGCGACAATGGAAGCGCTCGAAGAACTCAGCGATAATGATGCTGACGATGATTTCGTTGATCTCAAAGATCTCGAAAACATGATGGAGAAAAAGACTTCCAAAAAAGCTGCTGGAAAAAGAAAGAAGAAATAGATAAAATTTCAACATTCAGTTCCTTCATTAAGAACCACTATTCAAAAATTTATTATATGAGGTGAAGTGGTTCTACTTTGGGAAACCATGGTTCTTAATGCATTACGAAATACCATCCCTTGAATTTCAATTGTGAACTTTGTCTACCTAAAATAAAGTCTGAGGGTATTTCGAAATGCATGAGAAATTTTACACGCAAAATCCTTCATGAACGAAGTGAATGTTAGGATTTTGTATATATTTCCTTTTCTTCCCGGAAAACAGCGATAATCAGAAGAATCGCCGCAAGCGTAATCGCGCTGTCTGCGACATTAAAGATCGGCCAGATTCTGAAGTCAACAAAATCCGTTACTGTGCCAAACCACAAACGGTCAATCAGATTTCCCGCAGTGCCGCCGAGAATCAACGCAAACGAAAGCTTGTACTCGTTTGGAATTTTCTTGTACAACAAAATGATTCCCAGAATAACTGCGATCGCAACACTGGTAAGCAAAAAAGAATATGTGGTAAGCAAACTAAAACTCGCTCCTGTGTTTGTCGTGTGGCTTAGAAAAAGAATCTTTGGGATGATTGGGACAGAAACACCTGTTGGAATGTTTTGTCTAATGAGGATTTTTGTGAGTTGATCGAGAAGAAGAACAGCCGCGGCGGTGAGGAAGAAAATTGTAGTTGGGATTTCATATCTGTATTTCTTTGTCATGAAAATGATTATATTCTGTTATTTAATAATTTATTCATACTGAATCAAATAATAATATAATCCCTTCACCACACGCCTCTTCTTCGCCGCGGTTCTATTTCTTCATAATCCTGCACATGCATCGCATGCTCCAATGAAACGAGGCGGTGATTAATACTTTCCAAAGAAACACGAATCGTATCTAATTTTGCTGAGACTAACTCCAGTTGCTGCTGCAAATTTCCTGAAGATCCCTGCTGCGGCTGCACGACTTCATAGGATTGCTGCGCCTGCATTGAAGGACGGCGCTGCTCTGCCGGATGCTCAGAGGTAAATCCGGTAAACCCCGCTCCTGCACTTTCCTGCGTATCTGTCTCCATCGCAATATTTCTCGAGCGCATAATCTCATCCATGTCCGCGTAATTGCTGGATTCCAACCCTGTTGGCTGCGTTTCTGTGCCTGGAGTTTTTCCCGGCGTGGTTTGAAGCGTGCCCAACTGCGCATCCAGCTCGGCAAACTTATCTTCTTCCTTTTTCCAGAATTTTAACTTGTCCATGAATGACATAGTTTGTTTTTTGATGCTTGGATTATAAAAATGTTTGGAATAAAAAATCATCCTCGCTCATCTTGATCTTTCTTTTGGAGCGAGGATGATTTTTTACATGCCAAGAAAAGACTACTATTCATTATTTAATGTGCCTTCATTAACAATTTTCCCAGCATATTTATTTGTATCACTGATTTACCATTCTGTTCCTCAATCTCGACTAAGCCGAGCTGTTTCAACCCATCCACTTTTTGCGTCCCATGAATGTGATACGAAAGAAGCGGGGCGCTTATCTTCGCTTTTTTTGCAAGCTGCTGCAAAGCAATTCCATCTGAATATTGCAAGAGTGTTTTGAGAAGCGATTTTTTTGCTTCATTGAGAAGAGAATAATACGAAAATTTCAGCACAGGAAGCATCATAATATCTGCGCCCATCACATCAAACGCTTTTATGCCATTCACAAACGCTGCGCATGTTGCGGCGCATTTTGCGTTTGCATCGCAGGAA
>JACRKI010000024.1 GCA_016215305.1 Candidatus Woesearchaeota archaeon
ACTTATACGCCTTGTTAATAATTCAGTACCAATGTCTCTTCGAAAGTCAAACACATGCACTTCTCCATCTCCCTTTGCTGCATTGACCATTCCAGTTAGCGCACTTAATGGATTAAAGAGTTGATGAAGAGAATTTTGACAGACCACTACATCAAACCCGTTATTTAACTCTAAGGGGAGAGAGTATACTGATGCTGAAACAAAGTTCATTCTTCCTTGACATATTTCTGTTTTGTATTTCTCATTTACATGCGCAATCATCTCAACTGATGGATCTACACCCACTACTAAAGCTGCACCAGCGTTCATGAGTTCTCGACATAAATAACCCGGACCAGGACCTATTTCCAAAACTTTTTTTCCTCCTATACTCCCACGGAGACTTTGCCGAAGTTCTTCAACAACAAGACCTGGATCTGAATTCTCAGGGTAATCACATGCATGATTGTATCGTACTGCATCATTTCCATCAACTTCTTCAGTGGGTTCGCAAACGCGAATATTAAGATTTACTTTTTTGATAAATTGATCTATTAATACCTCAATATCTGGTGGGTCATTCATTTTCTTCACATCCGTTTCATTATTTTTTTCTGTTCTTCATCCCTTATACAGCAATATAGCACACCACCTTCTTATACTTTCTTGCGCAATATTCAATAATTCTCCAAAAAATATATAAATTCCTGTAGATCATTCAACTTTGAGACCTATGAAAGACATTCAACCTCGACTTATCGACTTGTTCAAGAAAGGATACTGCACCCCGCAGATTGCTGTTATTGCAAAAAAACTCAAAGAACCCGCAACGACGATTCATTACAACATTAAACGGCTCGAAAAAGAAGGAGCTATCAAAGCATACAAGGCTGTGTTTGATTACAAAAGAATTGAGGAAGGATTTTGCGCGTTTGTTCTTATCAGCTTGTCTCCTGACGAATATGGCAATCCAGAGAAGATTGCAAAAGAACTTTCTAGACATCATGAAATTGAAAGTGTTGATATTGCAACCGGCGATTGGGAAATGATTGTCAAAGTCAGAACAAAAGATCAGGACGCATACTACGAACTTGTCAAGAATGTTATTTCTCGAAAAGGAGTTATCAAAATCAAAACATTGACTTCTTTGAAACAAGTGAAGACTGAGTTTGTGGAGTTGTGAATATGAAAGAATAATAAGATGCTACAACGGTTTTCTTTTTATTTCTTTGATACTATCAAAATCCGCGTCATCAGTTATAAACAAATTTGTATTATTTCTAAGCGCGGTAATTATGTGGATTGCATCACGCGGTTTTAATGCTTGATATTTCTTCATAAGTTGCATTGCATCAAAGAGGATGTGTTTATCAACAGCAACAATTTCAAGATTATCAAACTTAAAAATTTCCAAACATTCTTGGATGGCAAAAGCCCTATCTCTTGTTTCTTTTATTAGTGCCCAGGAAACTTCATCTATTGTTAATGCGCTTGTTATGCCCCGGAATTTCCCAAGATTCATATCTTTAAGAATTGCCAATGCTTTACCTGATCTTTGATCTTTATGAAGAACGGGAAAGATAAAAATATTTGCATCAAGATAAACAACCATAAAAAACTACTCTTCATACTGTGAATAATACAATTTGTTCCAATCTATTTTTTGTGGAGCAGGCTTCTTCTTTTTTAGTGCAGAGGCATATCTTTCTAACGCTGCAAGTCCTTCCTCTCTTTTCTTAAGAATTATTCTCTCTTCTTCTACATCAAAAACAAGCATTGTAAATGGACGAAGATGAAACTTATCTCTGATTGGTTTTGGTATAACTATCTGACCTTTTTCACCAATAGTTGCTTGTAATTGAATTCCTACCATTAAGTAGGATTAAAGCATACTGGTATATAAAACTTTTGCTAAAATAAAAAATAATTAAAAAAGAAGAAAAAAGAAATTAAAAAAACAAAAAAATTATCCGAAAAACTTTTCCCGTTTCTGGATGACAAAGACAACTAATGCAAACACAACCACCAGCACAATAAACGCTGGAATTGATCTCGTGTCAAAGTATTGCATTGTTGAAATGAACACTGCTGCTGCTGAACCAACAAAGAATCCAATCTTGATCGGCGTGTCAAACGCAATAAGCATGACTAACACTAATGTCAAGACAGCAACTGCAAGCGTAGAAACATATTTCCAGATATCATACTGTCTTTTCGCATCGTCATACGCTTTCTGCTCTGTCTGCTGGTCTGCAACACATTGATCGCGTTTTTCCACCATCGCAGTTTGCTCTTGCGCATTATAACATTTGTCTGTCTGACTATATTGAATATAAGCATAGCAATCTTTATACTGACCAGGATAATTATAATCCGCATAATTTGGAAGGAAGGTCTGCACCCCAACAAACACCAACGGAACATACAAGAAAATGACGATGACTGTATACACTAATTTACTCCACGAAAATCCGCTCCAACGAGATTGCTTTTGTTCTAATGACTTTTCTGTTATTTGTTTTGTTGTTTGTTTTTTTGCCATAATATAAATTCCAACATTCGCAACTTCTGTTGCTCATGAAGAATTTATCACCTCTTTTTTTTTTGAATTATTCTTGAATTATATTCTGCTTTATTACAAAAATTCTTTTCTCGCACTTGTCCAATGATAGCCAACCATTGCCATTGCCATTGGAAACGCGGAGAGCAGGAAAAAGATTTGCGCATAGGGAAAGACATACCCCAATAAAATGAGAGAGACTGCTGCCCCAAGAATGCCGCCAACTGCTGCTTTTCTGAAACATCCTTTTTGCTTTTTCCATTTACTGACAATAAATAAAGCGAAGATTGTTCCTGCGATAACGCCAATAAACCAGCCAACTACTCCTGACACTTCATATCCTGTTGCATATCCCCAATGCAAATTCGGCGAGTACGCGCCAATAGGAAGCGCAATGAGCATTCCCACCACACCAAGAAGCAACGCAAACAGAAGACTGAGGAGAATTTCTATCACTAATCCTTTTGAAGAGCAAAATGAGTTTGGATTTTTTCTTTTGACTGTTTTTTTGTTTTGTCTCTTTGCCATCACTGTTTTTTTAGTTTTGTGATATATATAGCTTTGGGTTTAGGACATAAAATCCTGCAATCCTGTCTGTCTTTTTTTCAAACTCGCTGCAACCTTCTGCTGTTCTTCTGCATTTTCTTGTTTTGCTTTTTCATCCAGCATCGGAATTCCATAGACGCCATCATACCCGCCTTTGACTTCGATTCTTCCTTCACGATTCTTTTTCAGGATTTCTGCGAACTCTGGACTCGTGAGTTCTTCAAGCACATCAATCGGGGTTTTCATCAGCACATCCAACTCTGTCCGCTCTTTTGTGACGACTTTGTTAAAAATTTCCCACACTGTTTTTGTCGCAACTGCTTTTTTATGGAACTGCGACAACAATTCTGAGAGAGGAATTAATGAATGATAGGGTTTTGCATTTTCTGGTTTGTATCCTAATGGACGATTCGCCAACTCTTCAATCCTCTGATCCACTCCAACAGTGAGCTGCTTGCCGCACTTTGGGCACATATTTTTCAAGCTTTTTGCCTCTTCAGGACCGACGGAGAAATTGCACAAGCGATGACCAGTGAGATGATACTTTCCTAAATTTGGATTGACTTCAATCGTGCCTTTGAGTCCATTTCCGGTTTCCAACGCTTTCGCAAGATTATTAAAATTTGGTTCGATGTCAAGCAATGTTGCTTCTCTTCCCAGTCTCCACGGCCAAAAACTATGCGTATCTGAACAGCTGATTAAGTTGATGTTGTCTAATTCTTTCACCCGCCAATTCATTTCCGGATCTGAATTACCACACCATACAGGAATTCCATTTCTTCTTACATAAACTACTTTATTAGGAACTGATACACAATACACTGCTCCTTCAAAGTCCACCCATTTCTCAATATAACCATATTTTTTAATAGTTGAAGGGATTATTGCATGAGTATTATGTCTAATAAAATAAATAACCCATGAATCATTTCTTTGCTTGTATATTTTTTTTGAATTTGGACTTTTGAATGGAGTCCCCTTTTTATTGTGAAGTTTATAATATGCAGAGATTCCTATTTTTAAGGCTATTTCCTGAAGATCATCACGTAACTTAATTGAAGTTGTGGTGGCTGATAGTCCTTTTCCTGCTCTGCCATAAACATGACCATCACCTTTGATATAATATTCTAGTAAAATTTCCAATAACTCTTTTGAAAGAGCTTTAATACCGCTTGGAATGAATTTATCATAGCACTTTCCAAATTCTTTAAGATAAATAAATAATTGATAATCTCTTACTCTTAATGTATATATCTTTTTATTATAATAAGTTGTATACCCAAATTTTTCTAAGATATCTTTCATTTCAAAAATAAGAGATTCTTTAGTATTTGATACACAAACGTTGTAATCACCATTTTTTCCCTTACTTGTCCATCCTTCAGCTATCCAAAATCCAAAAAATTTTAACCAGTCCGTAATCGGAAATCTTTTTTCACTTTTTTTTCTGGACCCATTATAAAATTTACTTCCATGTTTTATATTAACAGCAGGAAGTTTAAAATATTCTTTTTGCTCCCCAATCCATCGTCCATCTTTCTTAAATCTTTTCGATTTACCAAAGAGAAACTCCGCTTCTTTTAGAAAAAAAGGTTTAGGATTTCTAAAATCGCAAGTAGTCACAAAGAGACGATGATTGGGAGTTACAAATAAATCTACTCTTTTTGTCTTTAACTTGTACATTTTTCCATTATATTCATCCTTAAATATTTTTTTAGGATGCTGAAATTCAATAATGTTACTCACACTATTTAATGTACATATCGCATCTGCAGACGTAACTTTTGAGAAAGGTTTCCATCCATTACTCGTTAACACATCAGTCTCTTCATCGTAACAAGACAAACCAGTTTCAACCGCATGGACATTCTTTATCTGATCCTGAAACGCGTCTTTGATGCTGTCAAACCCACCGTTTGCACCGTACAAACCGAACCATGGTGTCCAGCAATGCGCGGGAATGACTTGAATTCTCTCATCTATTGCTTTCATCTTTTCCACTAATTCCGGGCACGGAATCTTGAAAATTGGTCTGCCATCATAATCCACTCTTCCTCTGCTCAAAAAGAATTTTGTGATTTCATCGACCGCCTGAAAACTTGGCGCGAAAATAAGATTGTGAATTTTTCTTCCTTTGTTATTGTGCGTGTAAATCAAAGAAATTTCTGTCTGGAGCACAAAATTGAATCCTGTTTTTGTCTGAAAAAAGCCAGAATCTTTTTCTGTTTCTGCCAGATTTGTTTTTAATTCCTGAATCCATTTTGGATGCGTAAAATCTCCTGTGCCTAAGAGATTGACTCCTTTTATTTTTGCCCACTTTTCGAGATTTTTGACATCCAAATCTTTCGAACATGCTCTCGAATATTTACTGTGAATGTGCATGTCTGCAATGAAGTTCATAAAACAAAATCTTCACATTTGCTTCGCTCATGGAAGATTTTGAGAAAATTCCCATATCAAAAGCGTGAAGATATTTCACCAGAGAAGAATAGATATCCTTTGTTTTATATGGTTTGTTGTTTGGAACTTATGCCGCTCTTTGTATTCGCTCGATTTTTCTTTTTTCTTCTATGACAATTTGCCTGTCTATTTCTTCTAATTTGCGCTCAATATCTAATTTTTCTATTTCTATCGTTGTTATATATGTTCTGATCTGCCTTGGATCATTGCCACGACTTTCAGCACGCCGAAACTCAGTTTCATATCTTTCAATTTTATTTTCCAACTCGACAATTCTTTGTAAAAGAATTCTTGCTGTTGAACGAAGCTGTTCTTCTCTTGCATCTTCAACCTTTGCTTTCCCTCTTCCTGTAAACATATCAAGTATTCCCACATTCTCACCTTTTTACTTCCTCACTTTCCTCTCCACATCCGCAACCGCAAGCGTTGTCTTTACCACAGAATCCGGATTCAAAGACATCGCTTCAATGCCGCACTCAACAAGGAATCTCGCGAATTCAATCTTGTCGCTCGGCGCCTGCCCGCAGAATCCCATGTGCTTGCCCATCTTGTTGGCAACACTAATCACTCTCTGGACAAGAAGTTTTACTGCTTCATTGTCTTCATTATAGACATGCGCGACAAGCGCGGAATCTCTGTCAACTCCCAACGTGAGCTGTGTCAAATCGTTTGAGCCAATAGAAAATCCATCAAAAATTTGGAGGAATTCTTCTGCCAACACAACGTTTGCAGGAATCTCACACATTGCATAGACTTCAAGGCCATTTTTGCCCTGCACTAGCCCCTGATTTTTCATGACAGCCAATACCTTCTTTCCCTCTTCCACTGTTCGACAGAACGGAATCATTATTTTGACATTGGTGAGTCCAATCACTTCTCTTACTTTTTTCATTGCTTGACATTCCAGCTCAAACCCTTCCTGATACCCTTCACTGTAATATCGCGACGCGCCGCGCCACCCAA
>JACRKI010000021.1 GCA_016215305.1 Candidatus Woesearchaeota archaeon
AATTACATCTAGAACCACTGGTCAAAGATGGCAACATGACGCGAAAGCGACCTGCGAGTTCGATAGACCTGTGGTTCTTGATGCATTACGAAATACTGCACATCAAATTTTAATTGTGAACTTTGTTCACTGGATATATACATCAATAGTATTTCGAAATGCATGAAGATACTGTTTGCGTTGCTTGTGCGTGTGTCTTGTTCTTCTTGGCGATTTATATTCTTCTCTTTAAAATTTAGAAAATCTTTCAGAAAACAAACCTCTTTCTGAAAATCTTGCAACCTTTTCCGGAAATCTTGCGGAAATTTGTCAAATAGCTTTTTGTTTAAGTTTAGTCTTAGAAATTGATGCAGCTGCAAACTGTAACGCCGAGGATGCCCAACTGGCGGGGCGGAGGTCTGATAAAGCCTTTAGTTGGTTACTAAAGGCATTAGAGAACCTCTTGGCTAACCGGCCTATCAGGGTTCAAATCCCTGCCTCGGCGTTTTATTTTCCTTAGACAAATATAAAGTTTTAGTTATATTTTGACAGAAATCAATTTCCAAATACCCTTTGATCAATTACTTATTCTTAATAATTCCATACCCAATCAAACGGAATCTGTTGCCAATACGGCGAGAAATCGTAATTCGAGAACCTGTTTCACAACAGACTGGAACTTTTAATTTGCAATACACAATATTCTTTGCCAATTTGACAACAACGCCAACAGTCACTGCGGAATTGACGTTCAACATTAATGGTTCGTGGAGTTTTACTGGCTCGACAACTAATTCTTCTTTGCTTCCGACAACTCGTTCCAAAAGATGAACTTCCAACTCAAGATCATACAACACATTTGGCAACTTTCCCGGATGACCAACAATCGCTCCAGTCAACACGTCAGACTTCACCACTGCTGGATCTAAATCCGTCAATACCGCGATAGACCCTCCTGGTTTTGCAAATTCCAAAGGAGTATTTCCTGTCATTAAACCAATAATCTTTGTGAATAATGGTTTGTGCACTTTCTGATTTCGCTCTTCCACAAAATATCCCGGGCGAATTTCAATCTCCACTCCAACTTTGAATGTTCCTTGAATTAATGCTCCGCCAATAACTCCGCCTTTCATGGAATTTATTTTTGAACCTGGCTTGTTAATGTCAAAACTTCGCGCAATGAGCATTCGTGGATCTAATGTTTCATCTCGTGCTGGCGTTGGAAATTGTTCTTCAATCGCTTCAAGCAATGCGCTGATATTCACCCGATGCATTGCAGAGATGGGAATGACTGGAGCATTTTCATACGCAGTTCCTTTAAGAAATTCCTGAAGCTGCTGATAATTTTTCATTAATCTTTCTTTGTCGACTAAATCAATTTTATTTTGGACGACAATAATTTTCTTTACTCCCAAGATTTGTAATGCCTGCAAATGTTCTCTTGTCTGCGGCTGCGGGCATTGCTCATTTGCAGCAATCAAAAGAAGCGCGCCATCAATAATTGTCGCTCCCGCAAGCATGGTTGCCATCAAACTTTCGTGCCCTGGCGCGTCAACGAAACTCACGATTCGCACAAATTCTCCCTCTGCTTTTGGATCTGTTGTGTAGCCATCTTTTGTTTTGTAAATAGTTGAATTTGCATATCCCAACCTGATGGTAATTCCTCTTTTCATCTCTTCAGAATGCGTATCTGTCCATCTGCCTGTCAATGCTTCTGTCAATGTTGTTTTTCCGTGATCGACATGACCAAAGAGACCAATGTTAATAGCCGGCTGAATCGGATGTTCATCGCTTTTTTTAGAATGGACTTGCTTTTTATGTTTCATTTCTTTGTCAGCATCAGCACCATGTTCTTTCATCTCTTTTGGCGCCTTATCTTTTTTTTGTTTTGGCTTTGTTTCTTTTTTTTCTGACATTCGATGAATCCTCACACACTTCTCTTCCAAAAAATTATTTTACGGTAAAAAAATAAAATAAAAATAATTTAAAATTACTGCTTTGGAGCTTCTGCTGCTTTTTGTTCTGCTTTTTCTTCAAAAAGAGGAGCTGCTCCTTCCTTGACCACAAGCAAATTCACCTGCGTAATTTTCTCGTGAATTGTATTTCCGCAAACAGTTTTTCTCTGTCTTGATCCAGGATGAAACTGGAATGGCTTTACTTTTCTGATTTTGTATTTGTACGGCTTTGCGCCCGCGCCACTCACTAAAAGAATTTTTCGTCTTCCCAGACCATGAACGTCTGCTCTCATCGGGAATCCGCAATAGTCAGAGCCGCCGCTGATCTTGAATTCGTATCCTGTTAAATCAATCATTTCGCCGCGGATAAGGTCGCCGATTTTTTTGCCGTAGAATGCGTGGCTGTTTTCTTCACTCACTTCTTTCTGGACGCATTTGCCTTTCTTTGCGTCTGCAATCACTACTTTAATTCCAACCATAGTCTCTATCTCCCCGAGGTTTGGGCTGTTTCTTACAGCGTATCTCTTTGAGACACCTCAGCGTTAAGTTCAAAATAGATGTGGATTTATAAAGATTACGTGCAGAAATGTTTGTTTCAAGAAGAATTCAATAGAGAGTTTGCATATCTTTCTTTCCTATGTCTTCCTTCTCTCTCCCATTGTATCAAGAATATTATGCGCATCGACTGTATGCGTTGCAAAATCTGTGCCGACATATTGAAAGAAAAGCGTTTGCAGCAATTCTTTCTCTCGATTGGAAACTCGTGCAAACTGATCTGCAACGATTAATCCATAGGGATACCCAATAAATGCCGCATCATTTGAAAGAGACGCAAGAAACGAAACAACATCTTCTGTACTTTGTTTATTTTGCGCTGCAATCTCGAATCTGAAAATATACTTTGCTTTTGGATGCAACTTGACAAAATTTGTGGTTGCATTGTGCTTAATGTCATGCGTTGCAAACACATTCTGATACAACCAACTTCCTTTTTGCTGGAAAGAGTGGAGATGCGTCGCAATACTCTCTCCTGTGTTACACAAAAGCGTTGTTGTTTTGTTCAAGCCGCAGACAATTGCGTTCTTATTTGCTGCATGCTCTCCAAGTTCAGTAAACGCTTCCTCTTCAAATCCATTTTCTGGGAGAAGTGCACGATCAAGAACAATAATCTCGTCGTGCTCGAGCTGTTTTGCCGCAAAATGAATTTCATACAAACTTCTGAACAGATCTCCTGCTGTGCTTAACTTTGTGATACTTGTTCCATTTTTTTGCGGCAATTCTTTTGGAGAAAGAATCAGTTCTGGAAAATCCGCAAGCTCGCCATATCCTTTTGTTGTGTAATAGATCGTGCTTTCCATCTTTTTTGGAAAGACCAATAAATATCCTTCTCTCTTTTTTTGGAATATCTTTTTATTTTTCTGAAATCCAACTGCCGCGAATCTGAGAAACTGAATAGAATAGTCAGGCGTTTTGAGAATTTCCGCATTTCCTCCATCAATGAATATCATCGTCTTGTCTGTTTGTTTGGGAATAATTTTTGTGAAATTCTCTTTTGTTAATTCTAATGGAATGTATGCCTGCGAGAATGGCTGGAGATGGATAGATGGATACTGCATTCTTTGGAGCGAAATGGTCTGCATATCTTTCTTTATCTGCGCCGCAAGAATTTTGTTCATCAAAAATGGAAGAACTGGAGGGTTAATATGTGTTTTGCAAAGAAAAATCCCGCTTCGAGAGGAGCTGTGGAGTCCAAAAAAATCTGGTTCATCTTTCTAGCTCCTTTTTTATGAACAAAATCTTTTGTTTCAGTTCAGGAATCTCATCTTCATATACTTTCCAAACAGTATC
>JACRKI010000025.1 GCA_016215305.1 Candidatus Woesearchaeota archaeon
AGAGTAGAGTGGTACGATCTTTTGAATCCACTTCCTTTCTATCCAAATCTCGAAGGTTTCTGCCACGTTAAAGAGCCAATTGGCTCTTGTAGTTCAAGACAGATAGATCAAGCATCGCTTGATGAGACACTGAAATTTTCTGTGGAAAGAGCTAGTACAGCATTACAACAGTATCAAGGAAAATTACCAAAAGCGATTCCAGAAGCAGGGGATATTCTTATTTCTACACAAGATGCTTTTGCTTGTATCAAACAAAAGAAATTAGAGATGGTGTCCCAATGAACCAAATAAAAATAGATATCCATAAAACTCCAGAAAAATACCAGAGCACAAAAGAAGAATTGAGAAAAGATAATTGTCTTTCTGAAAGAAACAAAGAACTCATTCTTAATTTTCTCAGGGATGCAGAATTAGGAAAAACAGTTCTTTACAAACAAAAGAAGGAAATTGGAAAAAGAACGTGCCTCAAATATCTTCATAATCTGAAAACTATAGGACATTTCTTGAGAAAGGATTTTGATAAAGTCAGCAGTAAAGATATGGATGAATTTATTTATGCCCTCAAAGATGATGCAATTACAAAAAAGAACAAAGCACCGTATTCTTCTGAGACGAAAAGAGATTTTAAGATAATATTAAAGAAATTTTACAAATGGTTGTTGGGGAATAATGAAATTTATCCTGATCTTGTGAAATGCCTTGATACATTTCAGAAACCGAAGCAACCAATAGCAGTAACGACAAAACAAGTAGAAAAAATTGTTCGTGCTGCACGAACTGACCTTGAAAAAGCAGTAGTCAGTATTCTTTTTGACTTAGGTGCACGGGTAGAAGAATTTTTGAATGTCAGAATAGAAAATGTTCATATTGCAAAAAATTGGTATAAAATACAGCTCCCTTTCTCGAAAACATTCAGTAGAACTTTACCATTAGATAGAAGCATCCCTTATCTTAAATGCTGGTTGCAGATTCATCCTTACCAACAGGGACAAGTCTTTCCTATTTCTTACAACCAATGCCTCAACACATTGAAACGATTAGGAAAGCAAACATTAGGTATTGAAATCACCCCACAAATCATCCGCCACTCCAAAGCAACGCAATTAGCGCAAGCAGGTGTTGGCAGATATCAAATGTGCGAATGGATGGGCTGGGCGATGAGCAGCAAAATGCCTGATAGATACATTCGTAGAGAAGGAATTGACAACCAAAAGACACTCGAAATGATCAAACACCGAGAAGCACAACTCGAGGGATAACACCATGGACTACGCAACAGAATATCTGAGACGAAGTTCAGGCAAACAAGAAGCGTCATTAGAACAACAAATAGAAATCAATGCTGCGTATATCGAAAGAAAAGGATATACAAGAGCAATAGGACAAGAAAGATTTACAGAAACTATGTCTGGCAAAACATTTGACAGACCAGAATTTCAACGATTAGTACATTTAGTAGAATCAAAAGAGAACAAATTCAATGTTGTAGTGATGTACAAACCAAACAGAATGGGCAGAGCAAAACACATTGAGGAATTCTTCTACTATGAATTTATTTTGAGCAAACAAGGAGTCAAAATAGAATACGCACTCAACGATGAATGCAATTTAGAAGGCATTGCTGGGTTTATGATGCGCGGATTAAATTATCAGGCTGCCGCGCAATACATTATTGATTTATCGAATGATACCACAAGGGGATTGCTGTACAACGCAGAGCGCGGATTCCATTTTGGTGGAGAACCGTGTTATGGCTATGACCGAATGTTGGTTGATATGCAAGGCAATCACTTAGGAATTCTGCAATTAGGGATGCACAAAAGCGACAGAAGAGATTTGAAAGTCATTTATGTCAAGAGAACAGATGGATTGGCAGAATTTCTGAACGAACATGTCTGGCAATTAGCGATTCAAAACGGTTGGGGCGCGTCACAAACAGCGTATCATTTGAATGAACTGCTGCAAAAAGGAGAAGGATGGAAACCGCAAAAAGCAGGACGAGTCATGAAACGAAACGATGGAAATATCTTGAACTATTCCGAATTCTGGGCGCCATCAACAATAAAAGCGATGTGGCAACGAACAACCTACATTGGCTGGAGAACAGTCACCATAGAAACAGACAATGAGTTCAAAGGAGAAGAACGTCTTTGTAAAAATGCGCATGAGCCGATTGTCGATGAAAACAGTTTCTGGACATTATTTAATAGAGAAGAAAAGAAAGTCTGGAACATTCCAAAATCGCAGTACAGAAAAGAAGCTGTAAAATATCCACTTACAAGAAAAGGACAATGCACTCATTGCCATGAATATTGGATGGGCGCGTTAACCTCTCATGGCAGAGGAAAAGTGCGATATTATCGTGACAGAGGCTCATTCAAAAAATGCTGTCCTGGCAAAGATTGGTCAATTCCTGCGCAATTATTTGAAGATGCGGTAATGCAGATTATTCTTTCTGAAATAGAAAGTGGAAAATACCAAGAAAGAATTCAAGTATTTGTTGCAGGACAACAACCAACAGAAAGAAAAGAGCACGTCGTTGCTGAAAAACAGCAAATTATAGAACAGCAACAGAAAACACATGGTGCGCTTGTCAATTTAGTAGCGCTCGCAAAAGAACGACCAGACTCGAAAACATTATTAGGAGAATTGGACACATTAGAAGCAGGAGAAAAGACATTAGAACGAAAACTTCGAGAATTGGAAGCAACAATCCATCGCTGTGATCCGATTGATTATTCTGAATTGGAAAAGTATTGCACTGCGGTTTTGGAATCTGAAGAAAATAGTTTGGAAAGAAGAAAAGAAGTGTTCCAAACATTTGTCAGAGCATTTAGTGTTGATAAAAAAGAAAAGGAAATAGAAGTTAGATTTTATGGAATTCCATTCCTGCCAATAGTGAGAAAT
>JACRKI010000026.1 GCA_016215305.1 Candidatus Woesearchaeota archaeon
AGTTGGTTCGTGATTTTACAAGGAGAGAATGGGAAGAGGATAGAATATGAGTACTATCGGATTTATCTACAAAAATAAATGTCATCCTGTGACCCAGACCTATGCAAACAGCATTGGTGCTGTTCCTCTTCGCATTACTGGATTTTTGGATGCTCTCTTTAAAGGAATTACTTCTCCACGATTTGACTCATACTTTGTCGAATCTGTCATGTCCATACTTGTTCCCATCACCAAACGATTTCTTGGAAACAAGATCACTATTATTTTCCGCGGAAATGATGGCTTGTTTGGTGAAAAGACAACTGCTTATTTAGGCACTAAAAATCCTTTCAAAAAATGGTTTCTTCTTTTTCTCATCAAACATATGGATGGTATCATAGTTGAATCTGCAATGACAAAACTCCACGCAGAACGATGGACAAAAGCTCCTGTTCTTGTGTGTGAATCATATGTAGAGGAAAAAAAAGAATTAGAGAAAATAAAACCAAATCTCTCCACTAAAAATTTTCTTTTTATTGGTGAATATCGGCCTCCGTATGATCATAAAAATATTCATTTTTTACTCTCTGTGTTTGCTCTTTTGCCAGAATATCATTTGATTATCATTGGGAAAAACACCAAACTACTTCAGCCTCTTGCATCGGCTAACGTGGAAATTCTTGATTATGTTGTAGACAAAAATTCCTATTACAAAAATGCGACCTATTATATTCATCTTCCTAAATATGAAACTGGACCAATTACCCTTCTTGAGGCAATGACTGCAGGAGTTTTGCCAATTACGAACACCAATGCAGGGCATGCTTCTGTTATGCAAGATGTTGATGCTCGGTTTGTGCTTTCTTCAAATCTTTCTGCAACTGCCACTGCTTCTGTAATTCAGTCTCTTGTTTCTTTTTCTCTCACTCAAAAACACAAAATTTCTGAAACATTTAAAAAGAATGCACACTCCCACTGGAATAAAAGGTCAATGGAGAAACAGTTTCGAAAATCATGGGATTTGCTTCTCCGTATCTTAAACAATAAGTAATGACGTGAGCAGAATGATACAGCAACAACAGCATCGCATCAGCATTATTGGCATTGGTCGAGTTGGACTCCCTCTTGCCCTTGTTTTTGCAGAAAAAGGATTTTTTGTCTATGGCGTTGACGTCGACAAAAATAAAGTTCTTGTGGTCAACAGCGGTAAAATGCCTTTTATTGAAGAAGGCGCAGACAAATTACTTGAGAAATGGCGCGGCAAAGGCTTTGTTGCAACTACTGATTTTCAATACGCAACTGAAAACTCTGACACCCTTGTCTTGACACTTGGAACTCCTGTTGATGAACACTTAAACCCTATTTTTAGCCAAATTGAATCAGTTATCAAATCCATTGTGTATAATCTTCATGCTGGGCAGCTTATTGTGCTTCGCAGCACGGTCAGTCCTGGAACTACCGAATATATTAAGCGATATATTGAATCCAACACCAAATGGAAAATTGGAGAAGACATTTTCCTCGCGTTTTGCCCAGAACGAATTGCAGAAGGGAAATCCATTGAAGAAATCCCCCATATCCCTCAAATTATCGGGACATTGGATGCAAAAAGCGCAGAAAAAGCAGAGGCAGTTTTTAAACAGCTTACCCCTGAAATTCTTCATAGTGATGCGCGTTCTGCAGAGCTCGCAAAACTCTATTGCAACATGTATCGCTACATTAATTTTGCAATCGCGAACGAGTTTATGATGATTGCACGGCAGCATGATCGCGATATTGCTGAAGTGACTCGGCTTGTCAACACCAATTACAAACGCGGCGGCTTAAAGAGTCCTGGCTTTACTGCAGGACCATGCTTGTATAAAGATGGTTTTTTCCTTGTCAACAGAAGTCCATTTACTGAACTGATTACCACTTCCTGGAAAATCAACGAATCTGTTCCTGCATATCTCATTGAGGAAATTAAAAAACAGACTTCTCTTGTGAACAAGAAAGTCGCGATTCTTGGTCTTGCATTCAAGAAAAACATTGATGACAATCGAAACTCACTCGCCTATCGCGCAAAGAAAATCTGCATCGCAGAAGGAGCGAAAGTGACCATGCATGATCCATACCTTGAACCATGCGATCTTACCAATGTGCTTAAAGGCGCAGATGTTGTCTTTATTGCAATAGACCATGATTATTATCGTCGTGAATTATCTCTTGAGAAAATCGCAGAAATGACAAACAAGGATTCTCTGCTTTGCGATATCTGGAATATCTTTGGAACAAATAAAGTTTTAACTCGATTGAAACGGCCAACGACGCAACAATTACTTCAAGAAGCTGTTTCTTCTGATGATGAGGAAAGTAGTTGAATGATTATGTTTGGCGAACACAATAATTATGATTTATCTTTTCGCAACTATTTTCAAAGAATTCTCATCAAACTTAAATAATCATTACATGAAGATACATTAGCGATGCTTGTTCGTGTTTTGTCTTTTCACCTTAGAAATGCTTTTTACTTTTCATAGAAATTTATCTTTGATAAGTTTTGGAATTAAACATGTCCGTATTCCTGTTGTGATTTAATAGCAATGCACTTCTTGTTCTTTTTTGAGAATCTCATTGATTGCTCTGTAAGAAAAATAATACTTAATCTGGGAGCATGTTAGATTCTCCACTTTAATTTCAACACATACGGCAGCATCTTTAATTCTCTTTTTAGATCAAAACTGCTCTGTTTTCCTGCATGCCATTGCACAGAAAACTCATCAATTTTGTATCCTTTTTTTTGCGCTCTCACAAGCAATTCTACATCCCAAAACCACCCTCTCTCAAACTTGCTGTCATATCCAATTTCTTCAAGCAGTGGAAGCAATTTTTCTTTTTTGAATGCCTTAAACCCACACTGATGATCGTGAATTTTTGATTTGAGATATGTTTGCATAATAAAATTGTAGATTGTACTGATTATCTTTCTTCCTAATGTTCTTCTTGCCTGAACTCCTTTGTATCTGCTGCCAATTGCAACATCATTTCCCGCTTCTATACTTTCTATTAGTTTTGGAAGATATACTAAATCGACAGAGAGATCAAGATCCATAAATACAATAATTTCTCCTTTTGCTTTTTTCATTGCTTCTGCAAGATTTTCCCTTCTACTAGGTCCATTTTCATAAAACATATACTTTATTTCTTTCTGTTTTGGTGCAAACCTCTTCGCAATAAATTCTGTTTTATCAGTGCTTCCATCATTCACAATAATCAGTTCAAATGGTTTTTTTAACTTTCTGAGCGTTTCATATATTTTTTTTATATTTTCTTCTATCATTTTCTCTTCATTGTAACATGGAATAAATAGTGAAATCATTTTTTCTCTCCTTTTCTTTTCAGTGCCAATCATCTATTGCATACATCTGCACTATTCCCTGCGTGTTGGTATATGTTTCTGCAAGGTATGGTGTCTTATTTTCTCCAAATGTTTCAGTATTAAATACACCGCCTTTTTCCAAAACAAAATAGTATGGGTTTAGTTGTCCATTTTGTGCGATAAAACCTACTTGCCTTATTTTGTAATTTTGCTGAATATAGTCCCATACCTCTGTCTTTGCTTGAATGCTTCCCATTCCCTGACCATACAACACAACCCACTTAAACTTCAATGTATTCTCCAAGTTTTCAAAATAACTTAAATTACCAGAAATTTCTTCAACCCCATATCTGTGCGCATGCCAGAGAATTCCCACTGATTGCGAGGAAACACCTTCAATAAATACTCTGTCTGCACTATTACTGTTCTGGTTGATAAATGTACCTGCTATATCTTCTCCATAATAAATTGTATCAAACACCCTGTTCGTTGCTACAATCATCTCACTACGACTTGCAATAAGCACAAGCGCAAGAATAATATATGGAATACTTTTCACTATTCTTTCAGAAATCTTTGTGCTTCTCTTCTCTATATTTTTATTCACTATTGAAGAGATGACATAGATCGTATACGCACTTGCAAGGCATACCAGCGGTAAAAAGACAAATTGATAGTATGCATGACCTCGTACTTTGTCTGCGAAGATAAACACGTAGATCACAACAGCTACTGCTGATCCTCCAATAAACTTTCCAAAGTCTGTTTTGTACTTAAGTATACTACACCCAATTCCTGCAACAGCAAGCCAGAAAAACCACATCGTAAAATTATCCATTACAAACGCTTTAATTGCAGGATATGCTTGTGTCCAATATTCTATAGTAAGCGTTCGAATCAAATTATCACGAACTTCCATAAAGCTTTCACTAAAACTCCCTGTTCCTACAGTTGACGCGCCGGGCATTGTCCACTGCGAAAACTTTACCCAGATTGGGAAAAAAAGCATGATGCACAAAAATGCAGCCACATACTTTGCTGTTTTTTTCTTTTCCTGCCAAAGCAATTTCCATGGAGTTACAAACAACACGGGAACAAGTCCAATTGCGTTTGGCACTTTCAGAAGAATAGTGAGAAGCATGGATATTGCGAACAACAGAAAATATTTCCATTTCCAAATGTCTTGTTCTATTTGTTCTCTCCAACAAAGATACCAATACGTTCCGAGAAGAATAAACAAAAGTCCGGGACCTTCTGGCTGGACATTTCTGCCAAAGAAAACACTAATTGGCATAATTGTGAAGAGGATTGCCGATGCAATTGCAATAAATTCATTGTCTGTCAATTTTTTGCTGACTTTGTACAACATTGGAATAGATGCAACTGTGAACAGAATAACAACTAATCTTGCTGCCCAGAGCTTGACTCCAAACATCCACCACAACGGAAGAATAATCCAGGGAATCAATGGAAATTCATATTGCGTAAAGTAACCATGAAGCTGGTTGCCAATCCAATATGTTTCTGTACGAAAATAATCCTTCCACTCTTCTGCATTGTACATGAACTCAGTGTATGGAATATACTGATTCTCCTTCATATTATGATACCCAATCACTGGAAAATCCATGTGATAGGAACGGAGGTAGAAGCCGTAGATCATTAATGCAAAGAGAATCAGCCAGATAATGTTTTTTTTATTTATTAACTTCTTTACATCAAAAAAGAATTCAATTGCCTTTTCTTCATCCTCTTGCTTTATTTCTTCTTTATTTTCTTCCATTTGTGTTAGGTCATGTTCTCTGTTTTTATGCATTTCGAAATACCACAGGAGTATATCTCCGGTGGACAAAGTCCACACTTGAAATTCGATATGTGGTATTTCGTAATGCGTCAAGAACCACAGGTCTCTCGAACTAGCAGACCGCTTCGCTTCATGCCACCGGTCTATGACCGGTGGTTCTTGACGATTTGTGGAAAAAAGAAGTTATGGTTATTAAGGAGGTATTGTACACGAACTTGCAACCAATATATGCGAATTAAGAACAGTCTAAATCACCTAGCAACGTAAAATCGCTGTCCAATAATTATTATCTTTTGGATCACTTTTTTCAAAGAAATATTCTCATTTAAAAATTCATATTATAAATAATGACATGAAATACTTAGCGATGCTTGTTCCTGTGTTTTAGTGCAGGTTTGTATTCTTTCTGTTTAACGAATCCAAGCATTTGTATTTCTCCTCTCACTCATCAATAAACTTTATAAAACAACCTGCTCTTTCAATACGAAAAAGAGAGAGATTTTACACAAAAAAATTGGGGAAACACAATGCGCATTCTTGTCACAGGCGGCTGCGGGTTTATTGGCAGTGAAGTGGTCAAACAACTTGCTGCAAAAGGACATCATGTTATTGTGCTTGATAACCTCAGCAAACCAGAAAGCTCCATCAAACAAGGATACGAATTTCTTCGCGTCGATTTAACAGACAAAGCCGCAACAGAAAAAGCATTTTCCGGCGCGGACATTTGCATTCACCTTGCGGCAAAAATAGGTGGCATTGGCTATTTTCACAAATATCCTGCAACTATTTTAAGCGAGAATAATAAAATGCTCAGTTCTGTCTTTGAAGCGGCAGTCAAACATAAACTCAAACGCATGGTCTATATTTCCTCTTCCATGGTCTATGAAAGCGCAACGCACTTCCCCAGCAAAGAAGAGGATTTAAAACATATTCCTCCTCCTGTTTCTGCATATGGCTTTTCCAAATTGATCGGTGAATGGTACTGCTATTCTTTTTGGGATGAATACAAACTTCCTTTTTCCATCTGTCGACCATTCAACGCCTATGGCATCAATGAATTCCCTGGAAATGAAATCGGCTACGCGCACGTCATTCCTGACTTAGTCAAAAAAATTTTGAGTGGTCAACATCCTCTTGAAATCCTTGGCGACGGTCAACAAAGCCGCTGCTTTACTCATGTGAGCGATGTTGCAAATGGTATCATTACTGTCGCACTTTCTCCAAAAGCAGAAAATCAGGATTTTAACGTTGCAAATCCAGAAGAAACAAGAATGATTGAACTCGCTGAAAAAATCTGGAGAATCTGCAAGCGAAAAGAACCTTTCCAAATTCGTTCTGTTCCCGGATTTACCTATGACATTAAACGTCGTGTTCCTGACACGACAAAGATTCAAACTGTTCTTGGATGGAAACCACAGGTTTCCTTTGAAGATGGATTACACGAGGTTGTCACATGGCTGCAAAAAGAACTGCACAAATAAACCAAGAAAAAAAACAGGAAAAAATATCTTTTCCTGAAATCAGCGTTATCATTGCTTCTTTTAACGAAGAAAAAAATATCAGAGAGACTATTCAGCGCATTTATGCAACACTTCCGAATTGTGAACTTATTCTTGTCGAGGGCGGCTTTGATAAAACAATTGAAATTGCAGAGGAAGAAAAGAAAAAATATCCTTCCCTGATTATTATTCATAATAAACATGATCAAGGAAAAGGGCACGGGATTCGTATTGGCATTCAAACAGCAACAAAACCTATCATGGCACAGGTTGACGCAGACTCCCAATTTCCTCCTGAAGAATTGCCACGTTTAGTCCAGCCGATTCTTGACGGCACCGCAGACATTGTTTTTGCAAGCAGATTTGTTCCTGGCTCCACTATCGAACCAGGATCTTTGACACGCATGCGTCGACTTGCAAACTATGTTGTTTCTGGATTTACAAGTCTTCTTTCCGGCACTCAACTTACTGATGTCAATG
>JACRKI010000023.1 GCA_016215305.1 Candidatus Woesearchaeota archaeon
CCCTGGACCTCCACCGCCTGGACCGCTTGGACTTCCTGAATCTGCTGAACTAGAACCCTTGTGTCCCCCAATACTACTGCCAGTGAAATTAATTATAACCATATTATTATCTCTACTTATCCTTGTTTGGGTCATATTTACTATTACCGCTTTTGTGTTTGAACTTTGATTTGCGAGAACTCTATGTGGTGTTCGCTCTGTCACCACATTATCGGTCGAAATATTAAACTGCTGCAAATACAATCTGGCAATCCCTGTACTATCTGTTGCTCCTTGTTGATCAGCGATTGTGGTTCCAACAATATTCGTTGAGATCAGTGATCCTATCAGCGGTGCTATCCCTGCCCACACGAGAACATCTGCTGTCCAAGAAACATTTGCAATCCCTCCGTTAGGAACACTGTCAGTACTATTACAAAATGTATTTGCAGAAACAGTCCCGTTCAGTGTTGTCGAAACTCCAAAGTTTTGAATCAAAAACACTAATTGCCTATTGCCACAAAAATAATTTCCTGAAATGGTATAGTTGAAAAGCGTCATATTTTCAAGAGGATCGCTCACATTCATCTGAATTGATGTTCCAGAGATGTTTGAGATGTTATTATTTCTTAGATTTACTCCTGTTGCATTGTCAAGCAGCAATGAGTTTGTGGCATTATAAATAATGTTATTATCAATCGAATGCCCAAAAGAGTTTAGAAGGCTTATCCCTATACCAACAGAAGAGAATGTATTATTTGTCATATTCATCCCTGAGATATTTCTCGCAATAAATCCTTCTGTGGTGATATTTTGAAGGGTATTATTATAAATAAACAACCGATCTGGTCCTGAACGATCTGCATTAATTCCCTGTCCAAAATTAGCGATATAGCAATTGCGAAGCTGACCATCTGAGGCAGGACTAAGAAATTTCACTGCTGTCCCGCCATTATTCCCTGAAATAATTGTATTGTTACAAACAACTCCCCCTGCTGTCCCATTAATAAAAAATCCTGTCTGCGGCGTATTCAAATTATATCTTCCTGGACAGAGGGTTATATTCGCATTAGAAACTTCGAAACCAACAGTAGGTAAAGTACATGCCTTATATGTTGTATTAAAGGTTGTACTTATTCCTCCATTATCATTTGTATCTGTGCAATTCACCTGCCAATTGATGCGATCATTTGAGAAAAAGGTTGTGTTCACCGTGACATTTACATCAAGCGTCGTGCCTGCAGGGACTGTTGTTCTTCCAAACAGGGCATTGGTGCTGTTTGTCACAAGATCACAGGTTCTTGCCAATGATCCAAATGATGGAACATTGAACGTGAAGTTGATCTCATTTTGATTTGTATTATTTGCAGGCGTTGTCAATGTCACACAGAGCGTATTATTTGTGAAAGACGCGTTCGCATTTTCTGAATTATATGTTAATCCATTCTGACAAAATCTATTTCTCAGAATCGTGCCATTCGTCACATTTAATTCATATAAAGCAAGAGTCGAAAGATTGGTAAAATTATTTGCGCGCATGGTGATATTTCCTAATCTCGTAAGATTCGGACCAAAATTACTATTCGCAAAAGAATTGTTGAAGAGAAGGATATAATCTTTAAATGCCCCAGGATTTGTCACAATAGTATTTGTGTAATTCTCAAAATAACAATTTTGTATGATTGTCCCATTATACGGACCTATTTCCAAAGCGATACCTGTCCCATTTCCTCGTATCACTGAACCATTGCAATCAAGCGTCACATTATTATTACTGATGTTAAACACTGCTGATGCTGTTGCATTTATATTCAATGTTGAACCACACAATATTGTATTGTTCGTAATTAGATTTGGCACAGAACCTGTTGGACCATAACATCCGGGTCCAAATATTCTCACATTATCATAGAGGGTAATATTCGCGACACCCGCGGCAGTGTTTTGACAGGTAACATTCCAAGCAAATGTTCCATTGCGTGGGAAGGATCTATTATATTCAAGCAGATTCAGCGTATTATTATTTGACATCGCAAATGGTCCTTTATTTCCTCCTGCATCTGCTGCAAATTCGATTGCACATGCTGTTCCTCCTATTGGAATCATAGATTGTCCTGTTCCATTTGTAAAATTAGCATAGAAATACACATTTGTTGTATCATTAAACAATCTATTTACTTCCAATCCCGGACTCTTATTCGTTCCTGTCAACTCCCAATCTCTATCTCCATCATCAAAAAGTGTCAATGATGCATTAGCTCCAGTTAGACTCTTCACTGCTTCTGCCCTTGGCATTATGTTCATCACCATAAAGATGAAAAAGAATATGAGCGCAACAGCTAACACTGATTTACAAACGTCGCTTCGCAGTGTTTGCTGGTGCAATCTCATGCTTTCACCCCTTTTCCCTTTATTCTCGAGAGCACTGTCCAAATCGTCCGCGGATCTTTTTTCACAAGCTGACTTATCTGCGCATTTGTGAGACGATACTCCTGCTTGAGATAGAAGACAATATTTTCAAGAACGCTGAGTTTTTTGTTTCGAAGAATAGTTGCAGGAATAAAATAATTTGACTCTGGCACATGAATTTGTTTTTCGTATTTTTTCTTTGCAGCACGATAAGAAGAACTTAATGCAATCGGATTCCTGCCAAGCAGCTTCCCCATTTGTGCAAAAGAAAAAGATTTATTTTCCCGCAAATAGACAGTCATTGCTTCGAGACTGCTTAATTCTGTTGCTGCAAATAGAGAAATAGGAATGTATGTCGCTTCTTCTTCTTTTATCTCCTTTTGCTTGTTCTTTATCAACTGGAGTATATCGCTTTGAGAAACAGCATAATTATCCTCGAGAAAGAGAAGTACTTCATCTAACTGCTTCTGTATATTTTTCGGACTTTTTTTCATATTGCGCCAGCGATGTTCTTACATACTATTTATCATTTTTAAATATTGTGTTGATTTTTTGTTATATTTCACTTCCTAATATACTTACATAGTATTATATCATAAATTCTATGTAAGATTTTATTATAGAATGGTCAGGAGGATCGCAAGAACGGCTGCGTAGAAATCCTTTTTGAAAGGCCTAATGCCTACTTTTTTCCGCCGTCTTTTGCTTTTATTTTTTCCTTTCTTGTCTCTTTTCTTTCCCCCTTAATGGGAATAATGGGGAGAAGAAAAGGACAAGTGTACGAACTCGGCGGCGGAAAAAAGAAATATATGTCAATTAAACTGAGGATTTCTACGCAGCCGCAAGAACGTAAATGTTAAATAGAGAAAGAATGCCAATTATGCCATGAAACATACCATTCCAGTTACTGTGCTTCTCCTGGTTATTTTTGTTCTTGCACAGGTGAATGGACTCTTTGTTCTTGATTATTACATTGATGTCAAAGAAAGCGCTCTTGCAGGAAAGACCATTGTTCATCAGGAAGCATATGACCAAAGCAACATTACTGTTCCTGTTGTAGAAAATGAATCTTCGAGTTTTGTTTACATTATTATTGCCCTGCTTTTAGGCACTGGACTGGTCTTGCTTATTGTCAAGTTTCGGCAACGAAAGCTTTGGAAAGCATGGTTTTTCCTCAGTGTTGTGGTGACGCTCGTCATTTCCTTAAACACTTGGACATTCCGGTTTTTTGGAGACAAAGGAGTTTCTGCATTATCTTTATATGGCATCACTTTGGCTATTTGCTGTCTTCTTGCATACTTTAAGGTGTTTCGACAAAATATTTTTTTTCACAACATCACTGAAATTTTTATTTATGGCGGCTTAAGCGCACTTCTTGTTCCTATTCTCAATATGATTTCCATTTCTGTTGTTCTTCTCGTTGTCGCATGCTATGACATGTACGCTGTCTGGAAAAGCAAACACATGATTGCAATGGCACAATTCCAAACAGATGAAAAAGTTTTTGCAGGATTATATATTCCCTATAAACGAAAAGAAGAAGGCAAGGTTTCTTCTATGAAAAAAATAATTACGGAAAAAATACCAAAAGCACAAATGAATCTTAAGAAAACAACGAAGACTATCAACACTGCAATTCTCGGCGGCGGTGATGTTGCATTTCCTTTGCTTTTTGCGGGTGTTGTGATGAAAACAACTGGCAGTTATCTTGCTCCTGCAATTGTTGTTGCGACAACGACCATTTCTCTTGCACTTCTTTTTTATTATGGAGAAAAAGGAAAATTCTATCCTGCAATTCCTTTTGTTGCAACAGGATGTTTTGTTGGGTATGGGTTGTTTTTGCTGATTTGATACAAATGTGTCAGAAGGTTTAA
>JACRKI010000028.1 GCA_016215305.1 Candidatus Woesearchaeota archaeon
ACGGGGTTTGGAAGGCTGCACAATCTCTCAGTGAACCCATTTCAAAACAACTCCCTTCAGGGGGATACGTGTGCGTATGTGTGTGCATAGCTAGGGGGCCTTATATAAAGCGAGATGGTTTTGAAATAGGTTCATTGTTCAGTCGGATGCGTTCCGTGATTTGAGAAATATGCGGCGAGGTGTACAATCCAACATTGTATCCTGAAACCTTAAAAATATTTGCCAGCATTGCGCAGGTTGATCCTTTGCCGTTCGTGCCAGTGACGTGAATAATTGTTCCTAATCTTTTTTCCGGCTGTTTTAATTTTCGAAGGAGCGCGCGTGTTGTTTCCAGATCCCATTCTCGATCAATGATGTCTTCTTTTTGCAATGTTCCAATATAGTCAAGCGCTTGTTGGTAGTTCATGAAAATCAATAGTTCACTAAAATCTCGACATCCTTGCCAAAGATATTCTTCAAGTCTTCAAAAATAGGTTCTTTGAGGAATACTTTGCCGGGAATCTCCACTTTCACGAGATGTTTCTCAAACTCTTCCATTGTTGTTGGTTCTGGAGTGCCGAGACTTCCGTTTGCGTTGATCTTTGCCTTGGAAATTTCTTTTTCTTCATGATCAATGTCATGAATAATAAAAGCAACATCATCAAGCAGGATAACCTCGCCATATCTGCTGCCGTGCTTGACACGGATTTTCGCGCGTTCAAGCTCGCGGCCGCGTTTGCGCTGGAGATGTTCAATCATAAATTTCATGAATTCATTCCCATTTTTGCGGACATTTTCAAGATCGTTTTTGGTGAGCTTCTTCGCGTCAAAATCATTCTTCGCTTTTTCAATTTCCCGGAGAATGCGCAGATATTTTTGAGGAATAATGCCCCGCTGCACAACCTCAGATTCAAAACTCGCCACAATATCAGCGTCTTTGACTTTTTCCACTCCTTCAAGACGAAGAATGTCGCGAATAATAGTGACCACTGATTCATAGATTTGCGCGACAGATTCATCATCACGCATTTTTTCAATCTGGGTAAACAGGCGCTCAACGCGCTTCAGATATTTTTCAGCGTCATCGAGGAGTTCGTCAATTTCTTTGCCAGTGAGTTCTTTTTTGGTGCCATGTTCAAGATCTTTTCGCACTTGAATATTGTATTCCAAAATCTTGACAAAATCTTCTTCAAAAATCTTGAGTTTCTTGACAAAAATTTCGCGCATGAGCTGCGCAGTTTCCCGCGGCGCAGGAGGAGCAACTCCGTACATCATGAGCGCTGCCTGTGATGGAGTCAAAATCGCGTAATAGGTATCTTCCATGCCAATTTCTTTCAGCTTAAAGCGAACGCGTTTGAGCATTTGATCGCCGGAATTCATGAAGAGATCAATTGCTTCCTGCGATGGCTTGATTTTTCCCATCTTCAGCAATTGCTTCCATGGCATGAAAATGCCGCGATCATAGAATGGCACTCCATCTCGGAGCAGGGTAAAGATAACAGGGTTTGCCTCACGCAAGCTGTCCCAGAAATCAGTAATGATATAGACTTGAATGTTGAGTTTATTTTTGATGCCGGTAATGTCTCCTGCTTCAATGCCCATGCCAATAATGATTGCGCGAAGTTTGTCTTTCAATTCCGCGCGCGTCATCTTTTTGACGTCAGTGTCGTCAATAACAATGAAGACGTCAATGTCTGAGGTCGCTGTTGCCTGTCCTCTGATCAGAGAGCCGCTGAGAACGTAGCTGACAATGTATTTTTCAAATTTCTTGAGAACCATGGATTTGTGAATTTCCGCGATTTTGATTGCCGCGAGCATGCCTGTATCATATATCGGAGCAGCCATCGCGATCATTTGAATGAGATCATATTTCGCGTCAAAGCAGCTTTGCCAGACTTCAGAATAAATGACCACGTCAGGAACAATATTTTTGTCCACTTCTCCCGCAAGAGTTATGATAATGCCCTGCAGTTTGTCGCGCAATTCCTGTTTGGACATTTTCTGGCTGTCTGTATCATCAACGAGAACAATGACATTGATTTTTTCTGTATTCACAGGTCTGCCGTCTTTGGCGCGTTCTGGAGGGAGAAGACCAACTGCCGCGATGTATTTGCCGAATTTTTCAACAACTTTTTTCTGGAATTTCTCGAGTTTATTTTTGATTTCAGCAAGTTTTTCCTGCGCTTCTTTGGGAAGATCTGCGGGATTGAATGGAGCAGGCGCGCCAACTGATGCGACTGACGCAGGAGCCAATGAAGATCCTGAAGAACCATATGGAGTATCAGAAACAGATGCAGAAACAGGTGCGGATTGCGAAGTATGTTGTGCTGTCTGAGATGAAGGAACTGATTGAATGGATTTCACTTGTTTTGTTTTTTTCATTGCAAAAATTCACCTTAGTTTGATTTCAGCTATTGAAAGCATACTCTCATACAAGGTGAATTTTTGTGTTTGGCTATATAAATATTTGTTGTTTTTGCCAATAGAGACTGGGACAAAGGGGTCATAGGGAAAAAGAAAGAATATTATAGCTCTTTTCTCGCAAAGCATCACTTTTTCACGAACCCGCTTATTTCTTCTCAAGCACTAACAAAAGCAAATATATCACAAAACATAAACACTTCTATCAAGATACAATACATATGGACAATACAATGATAAAGAAAGCAAATGATATCTTTCAAAAACTGAATGAAACGCTTTCACAAAAAGAGAAAGGAAAGATGGTTGCAATAGAGACAGAGAGTGGAGAAGGAAGAATGACAAACTTGTACAAAGGACAAATAAATTTTTTTGATGCGGAGAAAGAGGTAATTATTTTATCAACAGATGCTGATTTTGCACTGGCAGGGATGGAACTGTTTAATCTATTATTTCAAAGATATTCCCAAAAAATAATTCTGAGAAAATAATAAATAATTATCAGCCTCGTCAGAGCTTTTTCCATGCGAATCAAAGTTTTATCAGTTCGTGATCTTTGTCAACTATTATACGGCGTCAACACATTCAATTCTTCATCAGAAGCGCTGGAAGAAGAACTTGAAGAGCTGGATGAAGAACTCGTTCCCTGCTCTTGCGCAGAGGTAGTCGCAAGAGGTTCTAGATCAGTGATGACTTCTTCTGTAAATGTATCCGCGAATCCAGATGAACATTCTCCGCTTCCCAGACAGACGAGAAGATCATTGCGTTTTTCCTGATCAGTAAATTTGATTCTTTTTGTTTTTGGTTCCGCCTGATTCTGATCTTCATCGACAGTAAAGACAGAGATGTCATAATACGCGTCACTATTGATGTTTAATTTGCTTGGATCAAGATCAAATTCAAAGAAGGGAGGCGCATGATCTCTGAAACGAATTGAACGATCTGAATTTTCAGTAAATCCGCAATTGCCAGCGTCATTGCCGCCATCAGGAGTAAGTTCATTTGTCTCCTTGTTATATTCCCATTTTGCGAGACACTGTGATCCATCATAGCCGACAATACCGAGAGACAAGGTGGTGATTTCATTTTTGTCATCCCAGATCGTAAAACCAATAGGGATATTTTCTCCATCGCCGTTGACATAGCCAGTTGTTTTATCAATAATAGTTGTTGGTTCAATAAAGTCAATGAGTGGTTTGAGATTATCAGAGGAAGGCGCATTTCTGCTTGCGCTATAACTGAACTTGACTTCCTGATTTTTTGGTTTGGTGTCAGGAGAGTAAATCAAGGATTCTCCCATATCATTGCTGTTTACGTCTGCAAGGACATTGATTTTCGCGGAGCGCGTGGATTTTGTGGATGTGGATGAGGAAGTGCTGCCTGCAGAAACATAGTGCGTGGTAATAAAAGCATCTCCTGTATCTGTTTGCGCATCTGAGAGATCAAATTGCAGATCACCAGAGATATCTCCTGCTGCAGAAGCAACTTCATTGGTAAACGTAATCTTCTCGATGCTGTCTGCCTGACCTTGCCCAATCTTTTGAAAAGTATCGTATTGAGTGATGCATTTGTAAGATTTACTATCTGCACTCAAGCGGCTGTATTTTTGCTGGAGTGTTGCATCCCATGTTGTTTGACTACATCCATCAAGAGCAGAATTTAATGCACAAACTTTTTTCCAGTCGGCATCATTTGCAATTGCATAGAATTTTCCATCGACACGAACACCATACATATTCTTATAGCTACTCGTATCATAATCCAATTCTATATCACAAGGAACCATTTCTTTATTTGGAATGGAGTCTGCATCCTGAACATAAAGATGAAGTGTTACTTTATCCAACGCATTAGGCTTTACGTTTAGCAATCCAAACCCAATCTCTCGATTTCCAGTTAAAGAAATTTTTCCATTCCAATCTGCAAGAACATCTGTACTCTTTCCAGAGGAACTCGTTGAAGTTGTTCCTTCTGCATTATCCAACCATAACAAATACCATTGTGTTCCGCGATAATCGCCTGTCTGCGTTCCGCCAATCGCAGTGTATTCAAAGGATTGTTTTGGATTATCCACTTTGATGTAAAAGTTTTGGGGATACCCATTGTTCAATTTGACAAGCGCGGCAATCTGATTACTTCCATAATATGCAGTCGCCGCAGGAGTTAATTTTGTTCCTCCAGACGTGCTATAGAGCAGCACATTGCCGCCGACACCTTCCGCAAGATCCATGAATTTCGCGCCAATGCTGCAGTCAATGCCTGTGACAACAGAGAAACTGCAGTCAAGCATTTTGATGTCTCCTTTTTTCGTGATTAGTCTGATAATGGTTTCTGTTTTTTCCACGCCGCCAGTCATATATTTCAATTCAAGCACAAGTTTGTTGTGCCAGCTTGCCGCGTTTTCGGCAATATAGACTACATTTTCATTAAATAATCCATCTTTGTTCAGGAATGGAGGCACTTTTCCTTTTGCGACAAGATCAATGATATCACTGCCGGTGTCTGCGCAATATTGATGATCTTGATAATTTTTGTCGCACTCCAGCCATGCCTTTATTTTGGTGTCTCCACCAGGCACAATGCCAATGTACAAATTATAAGCAATGGTTATTTTTCCAGTGAACGGATCAAATCCATATGGTCGTGAGGTTGCTTCTGCCATTGCAGTAGGAGCAACAGGAACTTGTTCGACAATATTATCAAGCGCGTCTTCCAGCACAGTCCAGTCCGCGGTGAACGCAGCAAGACATGCTTTATTCAAAATATCATCAGTGGATAATCCCAATTGATTTTGCACAATGCCGCCGTATCTGTCCTTCAATCCTTTGCTGATGTCACCTGCATTGTCTTGATAATTCGCAAGGGAATTTTCATCAAACAATCCCGCGACAACACCAGTTCCCTGTCCAAGACTTTTGAAAATATGTTTGAAAATCTGCGTGAGAATGTCGCAGACAAAATAACTCATCAAACGTTCACAGTAGCCAGCTGTTGTTTCTCCTATCAATGCCTGCTGTAAACATTTCTTCATGCCGTACATTATCTTCAAAAGATTTTCCAAGTGGCCTTTCGCGCCAGTGATACAGCCGCACTGCAAACTGCCAAACAAATCATCAGCAGGGTTGATGTTGTATCCTTTGCCGAACAAGCATTTGGTATCGTCAAAGTAGGGGCACTCTTCGTTGTAACAGCCGGGAATTTTGCTTGCGTCAAGTCCATTTTTCAATAATTCCTCTTTTGTCTGTGTCGAACATTGCACTGATTTTGATTTCATGGAAGTAGAACCGCCAACAGAAAATCCTGCTGTTTCTTCTTTTTCCAAACCAGTAAAGACAATTAATGATTTTGTCGCGGCAGGATTATCACAGTCAGAGACATCCCATTTATCTCTTGCCAGTTTCCCGCTTGTTCCAACATTTTCATTCACATCATAAAATTCGATTGACAAATCGCTTCCTTTATATTTTGTGGAGAAGCGGGAAGGCGCGCTTAAACCATAATCGTAATTCTTGCCTGACTCAGGAGTAATTTTATCAATATCAATTTGTTTCGCATAAAATGTTCCGAATGATTCTGAAGGATGCAATTTCTGGTACGCATTATATTTATCCGCGTATTTCTGCTCTATCTCTCCATTAACCTCTTTCTGCTTCTCATACGCTTCTTTCCCCTGCTTTTGACCGGCTTCATCAGTTCCATAGGGTTTGCCATTGACCATATATCCTGTTGACTCCTTAAACTCCTCGCATCTCGGCGGAATTGGTGGACACAATATTCGATCACACACTGCGTAAATCGATTTCAAATTCTGATTGCATTCAGAACTTTTCTCTGTGCTGAATCCTTTCAGATAATTCCACGCGATCATCGCGCCGCAGCCGACAGTTGTCCAGCGCGCGGCAATGCCGAGATATTTGACAGCGGATTCAGTCACATTAATGGTCTGGTCCAAAACACCAATGGATTGGTTAATCATCTCTGGACTTAACCATTTCGTGAATGACGCTGGTTTTTGAATATCATAACTCACTGTGGGATACAAATGACAATTTGCCGCCTGACCATTGCCATCAGTGTAACTAATGTAGGTATCTAAATACACGCCGAGCTGTTCTGGCATTTCATCAATGTTGCCGGAATATTTGTTGATGGTGACAGGAGCATAAACATAGACCTTGCCATTTTCTGGATTATATGGAGTGGATTTTACTGCCTGCGAACTCATGGTAATGTATTCGTTGCTATTGTCGAGACCGCCATAGGTTTGATGATATGAAACAGCAGTGGAAGACGTGCCGACTTCAACAGCGCCTTGTTTGACAAGCTGTCCCGCGGAATCATCTTTCTGGACAGTAATTTTCGCGACCTTTGGATTGCCGCCGCCGACATAGCTGAGTTCAAACAACGCGCTTCCCAAAAGATTTCCCGCGGTCAAATCATTAGAGTAGATATTGATAGGCAGAGATGTTGTTTTTCCCAAAATCCAGTCTGCGCAGCTTGGTTGATAAGTGATTTGTTTTGTGGTATCATAGGTGTTGCCTGCAAGATCTGTCACGTTAAAGACAAGCGTGTTTTTCGCGGCAAGATTTGTTGGCTGCACGCCGATTGTTGGCGCCCAGGAAGCGGATGTAGGAACTTCTCCTGCAAGCAAGGAAACAATGATGGAGAAATTTCCCTGACTGTCTGCAACAGTCGAGGTTGGCACACCAATAGTCATCGACAATAAATCAACCATTAAACTTGTTGGATCTGCAAGAAGATCAAGGGATTGATATGGTCCTGGACCATTGACGTTTGCAAGATATTCGCAGCTGCCATATTTGCTTTCAAATTCAGGACTGTCGCAGCCAGAATATTCGCCGTAGTTTGTCACCACAATAGAAGCGCCAGGTTCTGTGTGCCCGTCAACGCGGAACAGTTTATAGTGCGTATCTCCGGTAAAGCTGGTGTAAAATTCAATTTTTGGATCCTGATGATCAACATACATAATTTTTTCAAAGGTTGCGATGTTTCCCGCGTCATCTGCCGCTTCAATGGAAACAGTATGATTTGTGGTTGCTGTGCCAACATCAAGTTGATACGCAAACGCGCCAGAGGAATTGGAGACATACATCGAACCTTTGCTTTTTCCGTCAATAAAAAATCCAACAGTGACGTTTGGTTCAGTCACTCCAGAAATATTTAATTTTGGTTCATTTGTATACATGGGAAAATCATTGACTGTCAATATAGGAACACTTGCGTCCACATCAACAGTATAGGTTTTGACTGCCTTGTTGTTGTCCTGATCCCAGGAATCAACTTCCACAATGTTTCTTCCTTTGACGCCGTCAACATAAGAGTATTGATTCAAAGTCACTGCAGCAGAAAATGACGTGCCGTTGACAGTGGTGGAAATTTGCGCGTATGGATTTGAAGCGCGATTGACAAACACATAAAGCTTTGCGTTTTCAGCAGTAGTTCCAGTCAAAACAAGTGTCGCGTTATTGACGAGAGAAGGAACTTCCACAAGATCAAGGAAATCATACAAACTTTCTGAAGTGGTAAAATTATAAATATCGCTTTCAGTACTCCCGCTTCCAGTATCATCCACAACAATTTTGAAATAATAGGTCATGCCTGCGAGAAGATCTTCCAATTGTTCCGAATGCTTCACTTTTTCTGTAGATTCTTTTTTGTATTGATCAAACGAATCATCAGAACTGTAATAAATCAAACCTTGGGTTTCATAATTGGTCGTCCAGCTGATTTCCGCAGTGCCGCGAGTCACGTCAGCAACTGCAACGTTGGAGATTTCAACTGCGGTTTCCGAACCAAGTGTTTTGAAAGAATAAATGTCAGTGCTTGTCGTCGATGCAGAAATTATTTTGTAATAGTAGGTTTTGTCTTCTTCCAGATCTTTCAAAGTCATTTCATGGTTTGTCGACGTGGAAGCTGTTGCCTGGGATTGATTGAGATTTCCAGTACTAGTTCCATACATAATTGTTCCATTGACAGCGCGATCTGTTTGCCACGAGATCACTGCGCTTGTTTTGGTCACGCTTGTTGCCTGAACAAAAGTAATATTGACTGCCTGTTCTCCTGTGGTGACAGAAAGCGATGTTGATGCGGCGCTTTCTCGTCCATATTTGTCCACAGCCTTGACAACAAAAGTGTATGTTGTTTTGTAATTCAAACTAGACGTTTCAAAAGAGTTATCTGATGCAACGCCTGAAAGAGCACCGTCTTTGTAGACGTTGTAATATTGCGCGCCAGTTGCTTTGTCCCATGCGAGTTCCACGTCGTTTTGATTCAGTGCAGTAAGTTTAAGATTTTGAACAGCAGCAAGAAGCGTGGTGAAGTTCATGTAGGTGCTCGTGTACGTCCCAGAACTATCTGATGCCTGGATGTTGTAATAATAGTATTGCGTATTATCGAGGTTGGTAAGAGAAACATTTTGTGTGGTTCCCAATCCAAGAGTAGATGCGGCACTTTGTAATGATGAGGTTGTTTTGCCATAATTGACGAGTCCTGTTGATGCAGTGTCTGTTTGCCAGCTGATGGCTGCGGTCGTGTCTGTCACACTGACTGCAATTGAGCTTGGATTCACAGACACTGCGAATGCAACAGGGAGTGTTGTGAAAAGGAGAGTCAAAACTAATGCGAAGAAGATTTTTATTGCCGAATAATTTATTTTTTTCATTTTGTTTCTTTTTTACTTTGATACTTATTTATCTCTTGTGCTTTCTCACGAACTAGCACCATATACTATTGCTCATTCGCTAGTTCTGTTCACACGAACTAGCAACACACTGGCAAGGCCAATAATTATTATTTTATTTTTGATATTTTAATAAATAATAAATATCTAAAGATACATCAGCGTTGTTGGTGCGCGTGTTGCTTCTTCTTGTTCGTGTAAATTAATTCAGTTCGTGTGTCACCTTCTTTTCATTCTTGTTCAACTTAATAACGGCGGATAACTCCCACTCTGTTCATCTCCATATTGAATAGCTTCCAAATAATTTTCATCTGTTGGCACGAATACATCTTTTTTAATCACATAAAATTGCGCGTGAGATGCGCCGCTCACTGCGTTTGCGTCTGGTGTCCAGTTATAGACAAAACTGCCGACATACCGATCATCTTGAAGCAGTTTAACATCTACAGTATACGTCAAATCATCTCCGACCATCAACGAGAGCGCATCAAATCCTGCGGCAGCAAGCGTTTCTGAATCAACAGCTTCTGTTGTCTGACTGCTGCTTCCAAATATTTTGTCAGTGAGTGTTTCTGTCGCCGCTTCTGTTCCTGCACCTGCACTCATCGGATACACAAGCACTTTCTCAAATCCTTCCTGACTATTTTTCAAAGTCACAACTGCCATTTCATTGTCTTCAAGCGAACGCTCAGAGATAACATTATTATGATTTTGAACAACAGTGACATCAAACGAAAGCGGCTGCAGGCGATACATCGGCAGGAGAACAGTCGCGCCATTTGATTTATCAGAGACAGACTGGAAAATAGTTTTTGTTTGATAGCCATCTTTTTCTGCGATCAGTTCGCCGTTTAAGCATGTTGGGAATGTCGATGACAACAAAGGATACGTTGCAAGCATGCCAGAACTATCATATGGTCTGCCAGTTCCGCCGCCATAGCCTGTCGCGCCAACAGGACAATTAAAGTTTAAGCAATGATAACTAATCACGACATCATTCAACACTGCGTTAAATCCATATTGATTGTCCATCGCGACAACATCAAGACCATAATTCCAATTTTGCACGTCTTGTTGCTCAGTCGTGATTTTTCCAGAATCATCCAATGTGTATAACGTTGTTGTGGTTTCATTCGCGCAAAACGCTTTTTCGCGAATGGTGTCTGCTTCGCTTGGCCAGGGCTGCATTTCATTTTTGCGGTCAGGCTCATTGCGATGCATGATCACCAGCGTTGCGAAGTAAAATGGATAATCAGTATTTTCTCCATCAGTAATCGTGAATAAGACAGGATAATTTGTGGAATATTTGTGATGATACGTATGAATGCACGGCAATGCAATTGTTTTCCCAACGAGTTTCACATCTGTTACCACGCCATCCTGACTAGGCTGCACGTCAAGATCCATTCCCCAATGGGAATCATAGCTTGTCGTGACTTTCAGATCAGAAACACCTGAAACACCGAGAGAAACTTTGTAGATGTTGTCATAGTACGGATTTCCTGTTTCAGCATAATCTGTTCCAGAAAACATGATGTACGGCAAATTAACCGCGACTGCTTTTTGAATGTATGCGCGCATGTCATCCACTTTCCAGCGTTTGGGTTTGCAGGTAAAATCAAATCCCTCGTAGGGCAGCCAATCGCTTGCCGCGATAATTTCATCAGTGTAAAACTCCAAAAATCCCTGCTCATTTTCTGCTTTCATAATCTGGTACGCGAGGAAAAGTTTGTTGCCGATAGTGTTGTCGAACTGGACTTTAATTGTGGGAAGTGTTGCAGTTGTTGTCCCATCAGAAATCTGCACTGGAATCTCGAGACCAATGCCAACAGTATCTGAACCAACAGTAGCAGCTGCAGAAACATTCACGTCAGAAACTGGAGTAATGGTGAATTGACTAAACGTGGAAAAATCAGAGAGGCAACTATTGATATTTTCAGCGATAAATTTGTCAAGATCTTTTTCGAGATGAGGAACAGAAACAGTTCTGTCTTGTCCTGCGAGATACAAATACGTCACAGGAAAACCAACGTTGAGATATGCCGCGTTTTCAGGATATGGCTGAGAGACATATCCTCCCTGCATGCCTGCCTGAAAAATGCCTTGCTGCGCAACATCCTGCACGCATTGTTCTGCGTATTTTGCGACAGGAATAAATTGCACTGGAAGATTGTGATATTTATAGACTTCTGAGCGGAAATACGTAAAAAGTCCAACGCCAACAAGAAGGAAGAGTCCAAGAATTATGAAGATCGTGACTTGCGCTTTTTTGTTGGAAAATAAAAATCGAAAGTTCATGATAATTTCCTCGTTTGTTGTATTTTTTTGAGTACTGCATAAATATAATACTTTGCCCAGCAAAAATACGCTGCAAAGAAAAGGACATAGAAGAAAAAATAGAAAATGTTAGGAATAAAGGTAAACAAAGAAACAAACCACATGATAAAATAGGCGCCAGCGAGCATAAAAAGATGCGGAATAATCCATAAATAGAATTTTTTAATTCCATAGTTCCAAAACAAAGAAAATGAAGAAACAAAGTTTTGCTGAAGCATAAACGCCGGATGCAACACATTCATGGTAAACAATAAGAGCAATGGCACAACAAAGAAAAACAGGATGTTGAATGTTTCTAAAACAAACATATACCAACTCGCAGCAAGAACCAGAATGTAAAATAAGATAACGATAAGATTTAAGAGCGCAAAGAATCCAAGATGCTTCCAGAAAGAAGCAAAGGATTCTTGTTTTCTTTGTATTTTCATCCAAACAAGATATTTGAAAATAAGATAATTCACAAAAAGGACAAGGAAAACGCCGAGAGAATACCATTTGAATGCGCTCCATTGCGTTCCGATGCCCTGCACTGTTGTCAGAAATTCCTGCGTGGAAGAAAATGTCTGGCTGCTTTGCAGCAGTTTCGCGCTGTCCAGAACCGCGCCGAATAAAGGCAAAATGCGATACCAGTAAAATGAACCGACAAGAAGCAGAATAATATAATAGAGATAATCAAGGAAGAGAACGTGAACAAACTGCTTGCCAAGAGATTTCCAGCTGTTGACGAATGCTGTTTTTAAAATATACTCGTTGATGTTCACCTTGTCACCTGCTCTTTTTCTCAGTTATAATCTCCCAATATCCTTCCTTTCGTCCACCTCTACGAATAAGTAACCCTTTCTTCCGTAGACGATCCAAATATTCTTTAACAGTTTCTTCGGAGATAGCCAACTGTACAGCTAACTCTTTTCTCGTCATTTTTGGTGTTTTCTGTATTTTCTGCAGTACCTTTTTCTCCAAAGTAGTTGATAGTTTAATGTACACAAAACTTTGATCATAATAGTCACGATGAATAAATGCGTTAATGGTCGCTTCACGTAACGCTTCTAAGGGGATTTCCCATTTTTCTTCCCTGCGAAGACCTTTAATTGTTGCCTGGAGTTGTAAGTGATCCTGTAAAAATGCAATTGCCCTTTCCAGATTCTGAAACAAATTTCCATCCATATCTTTCATGTCGATGAATTCTTCTTTCACAACACCTTTAAATCTCCCGCACCGTACTAAACTATTATCAAGAAAATCTGTTGGATGTTTTCCGAACAATAAAATTCCTGCATTGGTTATTTTTGATCCAGACATCAACTTTAACTTTCGTAAAACCATCTCTTTATCGTCGTGCTCAATGGAAAGACGTTTTGATTGCCTGGAAAATTCTACAAATTTCTTGAGAGAGTTGTCATCAATGTCATCTAAATTTGCTTTTTCACAAATTGCCGAATCCCAACGCAATCTTTCTTTGTTCTTTTGCAGTATCAATTTTTCCAATTCCTGCGAACTGATTTTTTTATCTTCATCGCCAACACGAATATACGCCCTTCCAAAAGCATAATATGGAATATTATTTCCAGAGAATTCAACATAAATGCACTTCTTTCTGTTTAGAATTATCTCTCGGATTTTTGGAAATACCTTTGGCTCAATATGGTCAGAAATTGCTTTTAGTGCTTCCTTTAATTCAGAAGTAGATTTCTTTAATTCTAGAGTTTCTGATTCTTTCATTTTTCACTCAAAAAATGCGCAAATCCTCTTTCCAATTTTTTCGCAGGAGGATTTGCGCATTTTTTACAAACAGTCATAATCATCTCCTGCCTTTGGCGTTTCAAATCCTGCGCCATGCACGAGACTGACACACACCGGCGCAGTTCCGTCAGTAAACGCGACGCATGCCTGATCATACAAGCAATCTTCTTGTGTGCAATCGAATGTCATGTCCTGCTCTCCAGATCCTGCGTAATGGAACGCGTAATATGCGCCAGGAGCAAGCGCGCCGTAATCGTAAAATTGCTCGACAGATGTTTTCCCGCTGCAGCTATTGGACAAATACGTCTGCCATTCTAATGATTGATTCGCGAGCAAGCGAATTGTGTATGCATATCTGAAAAGATTTTCAGTGATTTCTTCTTTTTCTCCTTCGATCATCACTGTTCTGCTGTTCGCGATGAGTTGGCTTTGCAGTTGCGAGGATGAGGTGTTTGCAGGAACAGCAACCCATCCCGCGTTTTTGTAGTAATCGAATCCGAAGATATATTTGCAAATGCCAGCAGGCACTCCTCTGCTCCAGCTTCCGAGTTTTTCATCAATCCAGTTGTTCAAATAGCCGGAGAGTAATCCGACAACCTGCGCTTCTTGTTGTTTGTATATTTTGTCCATGTACGCACGTTGGCGGAGAGTTGATTTCATGAACAGTAGCTTTCCATCTTTATCAGTAAGTTGGGTTCCATCTGCATCAAGAAGAGGAATATCCTTTCCACTGTCCATTGCGCGTTGCATCGTTTTTTCTGTACCATCTGCTTCTCTTTTTCCTTCTTTGTAGGCATCTTTGATGCTGTTGCGTTGGTTTCCAGTATATAGTGTTCCTTTTTCGCAATCTGAAGTCTCACAAACATAATACGATACAGGATTCAATCCATTTTTCTGCTCATAAACATAGACGTCTTTTGAGTTTCCCTTGTCATCAGAAATTGCTGTTTTGACAACGAGCGCGCCTTTCGAGTTGTACGAAATGCCGCAAGAGCCACAAGAATATTTTCCAGTTGCAACACTATAGTCCCAAGCTTCCAATCCATGATTATCAAGATATTTATTGATTGCTTCATCTTCTGCTTGGACTGCTGGAATACCTTTTTCTGCTGAGAGACCAAGGGAGGAGGCGATTGTAGCATAATCGACAGGTGGCTTGGAAGCGACTAAAGTAGTTCCAGTTTCTTTTGCAACAGGAGTTTCTTTTTTGAAAGTGTTTATTTTCTCTTTATCAGTCATTATCTCACTAAATGCTGCAAGAGGCTTTCCATTTACATCAACAAGTACAGTGCTTTTGTCTGACTTCGTTTCCGTATCTTGAGAAACACCGCCCCCCCTTCCCCCAAAAGCATAACGAGTTCCTTCTGCATTATAATAATAGACGTCTCCTTTGGTTTTTTCACGCTGGTCAACGTATTTTGCGTACGGTTGTCCGTTAATGTTTACCAGTGTATAATCATATGATGTTCCCTTATCTGTCACAAGCGTAAATGTTTGCTGAGACTGACCATAAATTGTTGCATAAACCTGATGATTTGAAAGTGTTGTCACATCTCCTGGATTATAGTAAGTGTATTGCTTTTCTGGAGAGTTATCAGAAAAAGGGACATATGTTTTCCAAATATCACTATAAACATAGAGAAGGTTAGTTTTAAAATCAGTACCAGTTCCGGATTCTGACCAAATTTCATTATTTTCCTTATTATAAGAAAGGATTTGACTTCCATCTTTAAATATATAATCTTCACCTTCCTTATAAAAAGTAATTAAGCCTTCATAAGAAGGAATTTGAAGACTCACTTTGTCTTCTTTCACATAGGTTTTTGCTTGTTCGTCATAATGATAAGAAGGTTCATACTCTTGATATTTCTGATCATTCATTTGATCAATCCATACATCTTTTGAATCTGAATTATATATAACAGATTCTCGTTCTTTATTTGTGCCCGTATAATATAATTCTCCGGTGTATGTTACTTTAATATTTTCTCCGTCAAGAGTAATTGTTTTTGTAGTAGCATTCCCAGCCGCCATCCCCGCTAAATCATTCGACGCAAAATTACTGCAGCCGGAATTTTCAGATGGCAATCCCACACGACCAAGAACAAAAGCTGTCGCTACAATCAATAACAAAATCGCAAACAAACTTTTGTAAAAATTCCTTTCATTCACATACTGCGCATGCTCATGAAGGAATTTTCGTGGCTGTGTTGTGTTTTTTACATTAGCTTTTGTCATTCTTCATATTCCTCGTATGCTTTACTCATCAAAAATTCCTCATTAAAATTCTCCATGAAGCCGCGAAGTGGCTGAATGTGAGAATTTTATAATAATGTTTAAATATAAGGATTGCGTTACTAACTGTATGAAACAAGAAAAATCGTTGTATCAGGATAAAAAGTTCCAAAAACTCTTGCAAGAGATCAAAGAGGCAAACAAAGATCCTAAGTTTAGGAAAGCAGTAAAAGAGTTTATACGCTTGAGTTTGGAGCCGATACATTAGCAACCCTCCATACTTCTTGTTTAAAATTGTTATAGTTATAAAAAGAAGGAGTTCTGAATTGTTGATTTTCATTGATAATAGAATACGCAATCTTTGCTTTTTCAGAGAGCATTGTTCGCTTATCATCTGAAACAACAAGGTCTAACTTGTGTAAAGACGCGCAAGCGACAAGCAGAAAATCAGAAAGGAGTTCGTGAAGAGAAAAGCTTCCTCCCTGCCGTTTGTATTCTTCAAAATATTTGTGTGCCAGAAGCATAATAAACTCATTTATTTGAAGGGTATGATTATCTTTCCTTACAAAAGAATCGTAGGTCAAAAGGGCAGTATTCCTTTTACTTTTTTCTTCTATCTTTAGGCTTGTTGGAATTTCACGTAATTCTTTCCTAATTAAAGGAGTGCCATAGACAACAAAATCATGAGGGACAACTTTTGAGAAGACCTCTAAAAAGAGAGGATCTTCAATAAGTCTTCCATAAATATTTGTATCCATTAATACTCTCTTCATAACGCCATCCCCGCCAAATCATTCAAAAAACGCGCAAATTCTTTTTTGCGTAAAGTATACAGAATTTGCGCGTTTTTTGTTGCTGTCGCTACAATTAACAAAACAATC
>JACRKI010000029.1 GCA_016215305.1 Candidatus Woesearchaeota archaeon
AGATAGGTTCTCTCATTTTGTTATGTGGTGTTGAATTGAGTACAAAGTATCTCATGCAAAATCAACATCTTGTTGGATTGGGAATGAAGCATATTGATGATGAGAAAGATATTGCATATCTTAATACTTTGCGGGAAAATAGAAAAATACGAATAGAGCAGATGATTGATGAAATAAATGAAAAACGAGAAAAAAAAGAAGGAGTCTATGCTGCGCTTAGGGAGAGACACGTATCAAAAGATGAGTTTTATGCTGAAATAGGGGAAGAAGCAATGCCGACTCGTCTTCATCTTGGTGCATACCTCTGGCATCATTATGGTTTTGGAGAATCTCCTCGGGGAGCAATGAACATTGCAGTAAACAGAAATCTTGCTTCTTATCAATTCTCTGAGATTGCGATGACAACAGAAGCAGGAATTGAGTTTGTGCACAAGTATGGTGGTCTTGCAGTGATTCCCCATCTTCATAGGCAATCATTTTCTGATCTTCAAAAGCGTGGACCAGCTGAATTAAGTTCCGCTATTCGCACATTAAGAGACAGTGCATCTCTTGATGGAATTGAAGTGAATCCTGCAGATGCGTTAGACCCAATGTATCATGCGCTTGCGCAAGAATTGGATCTTTTGAAAAGTATTGGAACAGATGATCATGGAGAAAACGGACCGACATATTATGGAACATCTGCACAGCTTCCAAAAAGGGTTACATTAGAAAAAGAGTCAATAAGAAAGCTAGAGGAAAAAATTGGGATTCCATTAAGTTTCTAAAGAAATCTTAGAGAATATCTCTATAATTTAATCACAAGATATGGTCCAACAAGACAGAATGTTTTTTGCATGATTGTTAAGACATGATGAAGCATGATAATTTCTTCTCCTTGTTTTTTAGTCATTAATTCTAATCCTTCTGTTATCACTTCTTTTCTCAGTTCTCCAATCTGAACAATCTTATCTCGATCAAATTTGTAGAAACATTCATAAAATAATCTCAGAGCAGTATTTGTCTTTCGGAGGAGTTCTAGAGTATCTTTACTGATCTTTGTCTTTTCATTGCCATGTTCAAGCATGTACAAACAAAGATATTTGTAATAATCTGCGAGATTTTCCAATTCTTCAATAATATAATAAAGCGCGCCAACGCTGTTATTGACATCATACCCTTTTTTGTTGATAAGCCGGCGGCATGCAGTGGTAAAGCGGTTGTTTGCTTCTTCTAAAAACGCGACATTGTTAAGGCGATCATAATTTTTTTTCTCAATTGCGTCATATGTTTCATTTGCCATATTAATGAGAATAAGAAATGTTCTGCTCAAAATGGAATCAAAGTCTCCAAGTTCACCAGTAACATACTTAATGGTGCATCTTCCTTTCCCTTGATCTATAATCTCATATCCCGCAGCTTCTTTTCCAATTGCCTTGTGTATAATTTCAATAAGTTTTTCATTGTCATAGGTGATATGAAGTTCATCCACACCTCGTTTGTAGAATGCCATTAAACAGCGAAGGATCATCGATCCGAGCTGAGAAATATCCAAATTTTCGATTGCAAGTTCTGTAGGTCCAGATGTGCTCACTTCAAGTTTATTCCCTTTAATAGTAACCTCCAGCTCATCCCCTTTTTTGATATTATATTTCCTGCCCCATGGTCTTGGAATAGAAACTAATTGAGTGCTGTCAGCGATCTGAATAACCTTTCGTTTCATCAAGAACCTCCAGTCATAAACCTTAAGAAACCCTTTCTGCTATATATAGTTTTTGACCCTTTTATATAAAATTGTAAGGAGAGTTATAATTGAAACAAATATATGGAGTTGTCAATTAAAAATACTTCTCCTGCTTTATCTCCCCTAAAACACTTTCGATCAAACTCCAGTGTCCGAGAGGAGTGGTTGCGTTCTCGCTGTTTTTCTTGTTTGATGAGCACGCACCAGAAGTTTGACAATCTCACAGCAAACGCACAGGTAGAACCAGATGCTTTATCCAGTGGGACCCATTCATCGAATTGATAATAATTTGAAGAGATTAATTAAAGAGAGTTTCGGTGAATGGGATAATTATTATTTTATCTTTTTACTAATTCAAAACGATGCTCACAGACAAAAAATTACACAACTCCAGCAAAGAAATTATATTCTCTCCACAACCCAAACCATCTCATCAACAATCGCAACTAGCACTTCCTTCATTTGAAACTCTTTTTGTGTTTCTTTCGATACAGAAACAGAATTTTCCACTCGAACACTTTGGAATGTTTCTGGATGCAATACTTCAAGATGCGGATACCATTTCGTCACTTGCGCAGGAACAAATGCAGAGGGTTCAACAAGCACTTCGATGTCCGCGATCTCATCAATAGTGAAACGTTTATGCGTCAGTAAGTCAAGCGCGCTGACCTGCTTTGCGATTTTCAAAATTTGATAGATCTTTTTGTGATACCGAATCACTGTTCCAATTTCATATGCTGGCAGTCGGACGCTTGCATTTACCCGATACACGTCTTTGCTCGTTTGTCTGTTTTTGCTGTACAGCTCCGCATGCGTTTTTGCGGCAGCGCCGAATTTGTCAGCGAGTTTGTGCATGATGATGGGCAAATATTGCTGTCTGGTGTAATAATAATCAACGCCGCCGGTCACTTCATCCCATTTCGTGATAAAAATCCCTTTTTTGCCTGCAACTTCAATGTCTGCAAGAATAAACTCATGCGCTTTCTGAAGCGCCTCTTTTTTGTCGCCGCGCAATTGAAGAATTCCCTCAAAATATTCCGTCTTGATTTTTCCGCATTGATCGCAGATTGTTTTTTTCACTTTCAGCGCAAGTTCAAATTCTTCAACGAGCTTTTGTCTGTCTATTTTTGATTCTGTTCGCAGCGCTGCAGTTCCGCGCTGCACACTTCCATGTTCATCGAGAAGGTGAATGTCTATGTCAACTGCTTCAGGCTGGAAAATAAATTGGCAGTAATGCAGTACTGCTTCTTTGACTGCTTCTTGTTTTCCTTCTTCGTAATTCTTCCCTTTTCGGGGCTTCCATTGATTTTGATATTTGTAGGAGCCGCAGTTTGCGCAAATCAAAAGAGTGTGCTCACTAAATGATTTGAAACAGGTATGTTTTTTTCGAAAACAGGCATCGCAAAGCACTGCTGTTTTTTCCTCTACTGTTTTTCCGCATTGAATGCATTTCATGAGAGGAAAAGAATGCCGGAAGGTATATAATACTTATGTGAATTTTGAAAAAATCATACTGTAACTCCGAAAAAGTAGTGAATTAACAGAAAGCTTTAAATATAACCTCAATAAAAACCATATATATGGTTCAAAGAGATTTAGATATGCTTTTGGAATCCCTTCCGAGTAGGGTGCAGACCGCGTTAGTACGTGCAACTGGTCAGCTTCCAGAAAGAGAGAAAGAGCGAATGTTTCTTTATTTTCTTGGGCTTAGTCATAATGAAAGAGTTGGAACTATAGGTCTCTATGCCTCTACAAAAGATTCAAGACAAAGAAAAGTACTGCGGAACATGATGACCCGTCAGATTACTGACCAGCTTACTGGTCTGTATAATAGGTTTCACTTTGATAGTGATCTTGAACTTACTCTTTGGGAAGTGGACAGAGAGGAACGCAGACGTATAGAACAAATAAGGGAACATCCACGCAATAATTCTTCCTCTAATGGGCATAAGGAGAGGAAATCTTTGCATCCTGATGCAAGTTTATTATTTTTGGATATTGACTATTTTAAACGGGTGAATGATACCTATGGACATCCCATAGGAGATAAAGTGCTAAAAGAAGTTGCATACTGGATAGTGCATAGTTTGAGAAGAGGAGATACCCGTGTAAGCCGTTTGGGTGGAGAAGAAATAGGTATTATTCTCAAGCAAACAGATGAAAACCAAGGGGTAATAATCGCAGAAAGAATCAGAAAAGGAGTTGAAGAAAACCTGCGCAATTATTTTGCAACAATTCCTGTTATCGCGGAGCAAGAATATAGTCCGCCATCAGGAGTCACTATAAGTATTGGCGTTGCGAATTATAGAAAGACCTGTAGAAAGCCAGAAGTCTCAGTACTCAAACATCAGGCAGATGTCGCGCTTTATGCCGCGAAAGCATCGGGAAGAAATGGTGTTATTTTGTATGCTCCAGAATTAGAGCGTGATTTTAGGAAAAATTAATCATGGAAAACCCAAACCTTTTTATCTCACTCCTTATTCTAAATGCAGATGGAATTCAAACCAACAGTAAAGAAAGTGTGGTGGTTTCTCTGGGAAAGCGATAGCATCTGGAGCTGGATAGTCAATTTTATTATCGCGTTTATTCTCGTGAAATTTGTTATTTATCCCGGGCTTGGTTATCTTTTAGGAACCAGTTTTCCAGTGGTGGCTGTTGTTTCCGGAAGTATGGAGCATGACGGCAATTTTGATGACTGGTGGCAAAGTCAGGCGTATTGCGATGGCGCTCCATGCACGCAGGAGCAATGGTATGCGAATCATGCGGTCTCAAAAGAAACATTTGAAACATATCGATTCAAAAATGGCTTCAACAAAGGAGATATTATGGTGCTTGTGGGCATAGAACCTAAAACTATTAAAACTGGAGATGTTATAGTATTCATGAGCAGTCAGCGGAGCGATCCGATCATTCATCGGCTGATGATAAAAAGCGGCGATGAAACAAGCGGATTTGTTTTCCAGACAAAAGGAGATCATAACGTCGATTCCGGTGAAGGGTTGGATACAAATATTCAAGAAAGCAATATCATGGGAAAAGCAGTGTTCCGGATTCCCTATTTAGGATGGATCAAAATTGGCGCGGTGTCGTTGCTTGACGCAATTCGTGGACAATAAAAATAAATAATATGCACAACCACAATGCTTATATTATCAATAAAATTCTTCATGAGGCACGAAGTGCCGAATGCAAGAATTTTATAATGAGGTGAATCACGATGATGTTTTGTCCAAAATGCGGAGGATTACTTCTTCCAAAAGTAGATGGAAACAGAAAAATAATGTACTGCAAGTGCGGCTATTCAACCAAACAGGTAGATACTGCGGTGATCAGCGAAAAAATGCAGGAGAAGCAGGCGATTGGAGTTGTCGAGAAAGAAATCGAACCGCATCCATTGACCATTGCTGAATGTCCAAAGTGCAAGCATCGCAAAGCGTATTTCTGGACAGTGCAGACACGAGCGTCTGATGAGCCGGAAACAAAGTTCATGAAATGCGAAAAATGCGAGCATGTGTGGAGAGATTATAGTTAGATTGAAGAGGATGATCTGCAGTCTAATTCACATATTCTGAAATAGTTGATTTTGCATGATACATCTTTGTATGATAAATCCTTGCTGCCTCTACTATTCTTCTTTTGTTTTCTTCAGATGGTTCGGAGAATGCTTTGTAAATCATTTCCTTTATTTTTCTCTGTGTTGTTCTGTCAAAACGCGCATAATCTTCCATCATTTTGGTTATTTGTGCAGCAGAATATCTCGCGCAAAGCAATGCAGATCTTATTGCGCCATACATTGGAATTCCAGTATTTCTTATTCATGCTGCTGATGATCCTGCTGTTTCTCCTGCGCATTATTATGATTTTATGCTTGCTGCGAAAGGAAATGATTTTGTTCAGGGAATGATTCTTCCTGACGGAGGCCATAATGGTTTTAGCGCGGCATATGGAAAAAAGTGGGAAGCGTGCGTCATTAAAACAGATGTGGAGTATTGGTCTGCGGAGAAAGTGACTTTTGATAAGGAGTGCTTCTCAAATTGGGCTTTGCCCAATAAGCCCACATAAAGTGTTTCTTGCCTAATAAATACAATTTCTGCACAAAAAGTGGACTTTGTCCGAAAATTTGCTTCTTTCCGATAAACCGATTCTGTCCTAAAAATATATTTTATGAATAAACAAAAGAATTAACTTTCAAAT
>JACRKI010000030.1 GCA_016215305.1 Candidatus Woesearchaeota archaeon
TGGAAGCATTATTTTCTTTTTGATACTCCTCTTTTTTTTAGGCTTTTCTCTTCTTTATCTTTGCAAAATTCATAGTTCAGATTCCTGGTTTGTTTGTGTGATTCTTTATTTTGCGACAGGGCTTTGTGTTTTTGTTATCTTAAGTCTTTTTTTTAATATTCTTGGCATCCCTCTTACCTACAAAATCTTCTTTTTTGCTTCTTTATTTTGTCCATTCCACTATGTTCTTACTCATTATGACAAAATGAATGGGCAATTCTTTCACTCCTCTTCTTCTTCTGCTTCCTTCAAAGAATATATTTGTTATGCACTTGTTCTTTTTGCTGTTCTTCTTCTCTCTTTTCTTTATGTTTCAGGCGCATTCGCCTATCCGTATCTTGAAGACGACGATCCTTGGGAACACGCAGTTGCTGTCAAATATATTGCAGATACAGGAACCTATGCACAGGAAAATGGAGAAAGTATTTCTCATTATTTAGAACCTTATCCTCCATTTTACGATGTTGTTCTTTCCATGCTCTATGAAATAAATCACAAAATCACCTCAACATTGAAGACAGGAAACATTCTCTTGATTTCCCTCGGATTCTTGTTTTTTTTCCTTTTCGCAAAAGAACTTTTTGATTTTGAAGTCGCAACTATCGCAACTCTTTTGCTTGTTGCATTGCCGAGCTGGATAAGTCATTTTATCTGGACACATACTCTTGGACTGATTCTTATTTTCCCTGCGCTGACATTGACACTCAAAGCAACAAAAGAAAAACAGTGGAGAATTCCTGCAATCATTGCTGTCGCTGCAGTGCTTCTCGCGCATCCCTTTGTTGCAATTATTTTTTGTGTTATTTTCGCTCTTTTTTTTCTTTTGGATTTTGTTTGGGATTGGAAAAAAACAGAGCAGAAGAAAAATATCTTTCTCAAACAGAATCCTGCACGAGAATGGATTATTGTTGTGTTTCTCGGAGGAATTCTTGGCAGTGTCTATTGGCTGCAGCAAATTGCACGACATGGAGTAAATAATATCCTTTATAGCCATACAGGTGGCTTCGGCGGCGTTACTTCCTCTGGCGGAACAACTGCAGCTGATTTGTACATTAACCCAGCATACTCTCTCAAAGATTTACTTGTTGCACCTATTATCACAAAGATTGATCAGCCAACTGGATTTGGCGTTATGATTTGTATTCTTACCTTATGCTCACTTCTTTTTATTCTTTTCAACTGGAAAAAATATTGGCAACAAGAAAAAAAAGAGTTTGTTGTTGTTATTTGGTTCTTTTTCATGCTGCTTGGGTTGCTTAGCGGTCATCTTCCATTTAGCATTCTTACACATCGTTTTTGGGCGTATGTTTCCATTCCTCTTGTGCTTCTTGTCGCACTCTTCTTGGTTGAAGTTCATACTCTCTTATTGCAGAAGAAAATACTTTGGAGCATTGCTTTCTTCATTATTTTTATTGGCATTATCGGTATTCCTTTTACTGCGGTACAAGCGCAGGAAATGAATCCTGATCTTGCACTTGACAAGATAATTCTCACAATCAAACAAAATCCTTTTTTTGGCGTTATTACTGCAATCGATGTCTTCAGTTCCTTTCAGCCAAAAATAATCTCTGAAACCATGCAGTGGCCGCCTGGTGTTGGATGGAGTTCTGTCCAAGAATTAAATGGTTATTTGTGGATGCAACAGAATATTCCAGGCAAACGTGTTTTGAGTTTATGCAAAGAAGAAAAGTTTCTTCTTGGATTCGGTTTGGAAACAGACTTCCCAAATGATGCAATGAATCACTGGAGAGAAACACTTGCAGAAAAAAGCGTTGGAGATGTTGTCCTTTATGTAAGAAACTATGATTATTTCTCGCTTGAGTATAGCTGTGTGAAAACTAAATCTCTTTCTGAAGAACAATTGAATGCACTCGCTAATGCACTTGCAGCACAATTTCGTGTTGTGTATAGTAATGAGGAGATTGTGGTCTATAAGGATAATTAGATTATTTTACAGGATTCATTTGAGCAATTCTGTTCTCTAAGTTAATCTTAAACTGAACTCTTATTTTCTCGCACTCGATCATAAACATCAACAGCTTGTCCTTCTAAATAAGAGAGAGGTGGAGCAAAAGGATTTGGCGTGATTTCAGTAGTTGAGCCATAAAGACAATGTTCTGCAAGACAATCTGTAAGTGCAGTAGTTGCAAGTGCAGATACTCTTGCTTTCTGTTCATCTTCATTCCACGTTCTTTGCAGAACTGTGACATCTGTACTTAGTCTCTCATTTACTGGACGATGATTTGCAAAATCAAGAATCATACTACGTGGAACTTCTGCATGAAGCCATCTTTCAAACTCTGCTTTTAAGATTTCTCTTGCAGCTTTAGAGATAACTTTCACACGCACTAAGAAAGAAAAACCTGACCACAATAATTATTATTTTTATATTCCTTTCTCTCAAAAACAACCATCATCTGTCCTATAGGAATGGAGATTGGAATATTTTGGATAAATTCCGGAAACAATTTTATTGTTGCTTCTAGAATTGTACTCATTATTGGAATTCTAAATACAGACAAATATGATGCAAGATAAACAAGCGTCACTGTTTTCCAGCACGAACGCATATATTTTATTCTAAAATTATATTTTTCTAATTGTTGCTTCAATGCTTTCTTAGTGTAGAATAGGACGTGATCTTTTTTGTATTCTATCCACTGTTTTCCCATAATTTTTGCTGCAAAAGAATCTGCTGCGGGCATAATGACCAATACCTTTCCCTTTGGCGCAAGAAGAACATCAATGTCTTTGAGCAATTTGTCCTGATTAGGAATATGCTCCATAGAATCAAACAAAAGGATCGCGTCAAATTGCATGCGTTTCTTTTTTAGTTCTTCTAGATTCTCGAAAACTCTTCCCTTCCCCATTCGTTCTTCACTGATATTTCTTGCAAATCCTGAAAGTTCAACTCCATAGACATCATATTCATAATTATCCTGCTGTAAAAATGAAAGAAGATAGCCAAGTCCACAGCCAATATCCAACACTTTTCCTCCTTTTTTGTGATTGTGGAGATGCTTGATGAAATTCTTTGATGTTGCGAACTTTGATTTTCCTATTTGTCTGTCTTTTTCTTTCCTCCATCCCCAGATCTCTTTGTAATACTTTTCTGTGTATATATCTTCATATTCTTTTTCCTCTTTTAACGGCCACTGCCACTGTGTTCCACAGTTGGTGCAGCAATACACAGTTACTTCTTTTGCAATGATTGTCTTTGCAGGGGTTTTACTGCAGACAAAACAATTGTTTTCCATCTTTTCCAGAATTCGCTTTCCCTATAAAAATCTACTCTCCAAAATGCCTGTATTTCCCATACGTAAAATACCCATTCATCTGCTCTACTGCGCAGATTTTTGGAAGCACATCTTTCTCCAGGAATTTAGTTGCTGTATCAAAATACTGGAACAGCATAATATTAAAGACATACACTCCTGCATCAATGACAAACGAATCAGATTTCTTTTTATTTCGGAATGCAACAATTCGATCTCCTTCCAACTCGACAGAACTGTATAAACTTGGTTGGTTGTGGCTCATTAATCCCACTGTTGCAATTTTATCTTTATTCAGATGAAACAAAATCATTTTTTTCAAATCAAACTGATTGAATGTATCTCCTAAGATGACGACAAAGTTTGTACTTAACTTTTTCTGAATCAACTGCACTGCATGCACATTTCCCTTTTGTTCTTTTTCGTCAATAATATTGAAAGCTACTTTGCTTTTTCTTGGAATCACTGCTTCTATCTTTTTTGTTATTTCTGTCTGTGGCGTTACAAGATAACATTGTTTGATGTTTGCATTTTCAAGTAATGCCAGATGGTTGCAAATAAGTTCTTTTCCATTTATTTTTTCTAACAGCAGATGTTGATGCTCTCTCTTTACTAAAATAATTGCATCATGAACATACTCTTGACTCAATCCTTTTCTCAACAAGGATTCCATTGCCTGCGATCTGCTTCGAATTGTTGTTCCGTCGACCAATGCGTCTATTAATGTCAACAATGGTTTGTCCACTGAAATTGCTATTTTTTCTTTTTTTATTTTATTCATGTTTCTTCAAGAATACTTGGTCATACTTCTTGATAAATGTTTGTATCAAAAGTGACTTGCTGCTATTTCTATTGTCACTTGTCAAGAACCAGAAAAAGGTAAACACACGAACTAAGAAAAAATACTGGAACTGACAGCTCTTGAGGTATCTTTAGATATTTATTATTGGAATTAAAAAATAAATAATAATTATTGTGTTCGCCAGGCTTTGTCAGGCAAATCAGAGTAGCGAGTTCGGGAAATAATTCTTGTGTTTTTCTTACTATGCAACTTATTTTCTATCTCTCAAATATGCCTGTACTGCTTCAACAATTTGCTCAGAACTCACTGCACTCATACATGGCGCAGTGTTTGGAAAATCATGCTCTTGATAGATACAGCCAGATTTATCTCCTTCTTTTCTCGAAGGATGGAATATTTCTCCAAAATATTTTCCATATTCTTCCGGAGCAACATAGCCATGCGCGCCGCACGGTGCAACAGGACAGACTGCATGACTTGTTAGTGCAGTGATAATAGTATTTCCTTCATATGCAACAACATCAGGATGAGAACTTCCCAACACGACAAACACTTTTGCAGGATCTCTTTTTCCATCTAGTTTATGGCTGTACCATCCAGTTCCTTGAATTGCACCATTTATGATATGGAGAGGTCCAGAATCAACGCCAATGTACGCATCTGCTGCAAGCAACAGCGCTGCAACTTTTCTGAGATCTCTATCTCCAACTGGTTTTGTTCCTACTACATAATCTGCCGGTTGGAATGGTTCTAACTGGCAAACTGTTGTCGTGTCTTGCAACCCTACAACTACTTCTTCCAGTTGCCGCATGCCCATGTTTCTATTTTCTGTGTTGGAATATGGCGCAAGAATGGTAACTAGCTTGTTGTTGGATTCTTTTCTGATTTCATTTATTCGTGCTTTTCCTTCTTCTATTTCTTCTTCTGTTAAAATAATTTGCACATCATCTCTTGTTACCTTGAACGTTTCTTTCAATATTCTTTCTATTCCTGGACATGCTGTCGCTGCTTCGTACGCCATCCACTCACAAAGATGCCCTTTTCTTTTTTCTTCTTGTTTAGTGAGCCATTGGGGTAGATTTTGTGAATGGGGAAGATGACGAAGATAGTTTCTGATATCCACAACAACTGCATCTGTTGGAAATTCTGGGAGCACTTTGTCTTTTCCATACGCATAAGTTATTGTGTTTCCAAAATGCTGCCATAATCCTCTCGTAAACTCAGCAGAGACAATACCCATAGAAATATCTCTTTCATAAAATGGGGCGTGCAATGCAGAGGCGATCACCATATCTCCTATTGCGCCAGTGGAAAGAAAAATTACTTCTTGTCTTTTCATTTTTCTAAAGAAATTTATTTGTGTTTTAATAATTTCTCTTTCTTTTTGAATCGCCTTGCTGCAAAATACACGAACAACGTTTGCTTGAACACGAACTGATCTCGCTCATGGCGTTGTCCAATATTTATTATTACTTTAAATTTTCATAATTATAAATATATGAAGATACTATTCACGTTGCTAGGCGATTTAAGGTATTGGTTGGTTCGTGACATATTTTTTTTACTCGGCGATTCAGAGAACTCCTCTTGCATAACCTTTATAAAACAAATCAGGTTTACTTTCTGTATGAAAAAGTATGCATAGTTCATACTTTTCTGCAGGGATGACATGGACATACTCATTATCAAACTCGGCGCATTGGGAGACGTCTTGCGAACAACCTTTGTTGCTCGCGGCTTCAAGGAAAAATATCCTTCCTGCACTATCACATGGTTGACCAAAGAGAATGCTTCTGAGATTCTTGCGAATAACTCATTTATTGATACTCTTCTTGTCTGGGGACAACGGCATTCTCTTCTTGCGCAGCATTTTGATCTTGTCCTGTCTTTAGATGATGAAGAAGAGGTCTGCGCATTTGCTTCTTCCCTCTCTTTTAACAAATTACAAGGAGCATTTCTTGAAGATGGCAAAAGAAGATACACTCCTGGCGTTGCTGCCTGGTTCGGAATGGGATTATTACGGCCAGAAGAACTCGGCGGCAAACAAGAAGCGGATCGCCTCAAAGCAGGAAACAGAAAAACATTTCAGGAAATTTACGCAGGAATGCTTGCGATTGAAACTGTTTCCTCTTCACGTCCAGTTTTGAATTTAACTGTTGACGAGCTGCACTATGGCGAGCGTTTTCTTGATGCATCTCAAATTCCTTCTTCTCATACCATTATTGGAATTAATCCTGGCGCAGGCATCCGCTGGGTTCTCAAAATGCTTTCTGTTGAAAAAACTGCAGCAGTTTGCAATGCGCTTGCAGAACAACCAAACGTGACTATTTTGCTTCTCGGCGGTCTTGATGAACGAGACAGAAATTTGCAGATCAAACAGGTATGCCCTGCATCCAATATTATTTTTGTCGAACCAACTGCGCACATCAAAGAATTTGCAAGCATCATTAATCTTTGTGACATCATGATTACCGCAGACTCTCTTGCACTTCACATTTCACATGCACTTGCAAAATACACGCTTGCTTTCTTTGGACCAACAAGTCCCTGGGAAATTTCCACGTTTAGCACAGGTCTTAATGTTTATCACGAA
>JACRKI010000027.1 GCA_016215305.1 Candidatus Woesearchaeota archaeon
GGCCTTTGACATGGGATTTTTCTTCTATAAGCAGGACTGCTTCTGTTGCCAAATCTTCATTGTCGCCCTTTACCCACACAATACCGTTCTGACCCACTACAATCTGAGTGCCTGTGAGTTGTTTTACCATTTCTACCATGCTGCCGCCCTTTCCGATTATGCGCGGGACTTTTGTCGGGGTTACTTTTATTAATCTTCCACCCCTTAGCTTTCTGCATTTGTGTGATTTCATGGACAGGTTTATTTGCTTTGTTTTGCTGACAGTTGAAATTTCTGCAAATATGATGTCACCGTAATCAAAGTATTTTGACAACTCTGTTTTTGTCAGGTCTATGAAATCTTCAACAGCATCGCTCAATGTCATGACTGCCTCATATGGTGAGTTTATATCAACAATCCATTTTGAGAAGATTATTTCCTCAATTTTACCAATCACACCATCTCCCTTTTTAGGGCTGTAGACACCCCCAAGCTGTATTACAAAATGAACGCCGTTCTTTTCTTCGGCAAGTCCGATGAATTTAGAATAGACCTTGCCACCTTCGTAGTATGTTCCATGGCCTGCTCTGCCTTCACCCAGCAGTTCTCCTGGTATCACGAACTTTCTATGGGATTGTTCTTCTTTTTGTTCTGTTTGAGTTTCCATAATTATCACGTGAATTATACTCTGCCGCTCTCGGCTAGCTCACGTCGAAAAATCTTCAGTTTCACTTCGATTTTTCTTTGTTCACACGCCTCGTTTGGCTCATTTTTCAATTATTTTAGCTTCTCCGTTTGTTAATCCGTTTATTCTGCGGTAAAACGCTTCTTTTAGCGCAGCTGGGATTTTTATTTTTACTATCAGCCTGTCTGTCAGCCATTGGTTTTGTGATGAACCAAATTCTTTTATCGCGTGCAATACATGCGAACCGTGTTGAACAGGTATTTCAACTGTCAATTCAATTTCTTCGAATGAAATTGGTATTATTGGTTTTATTGCCTTGATGACATCATCAACCTGCTGTTCAGCTGGTTTGAACGGATCCACTGAAATGCGGGCTTGGTCCATTGCGTTTGAAATCCGCTCTGGCGGATGCGGCAATTTTGTTCTTGGGTCAACTGCTGTCCTTGCGATCACTGCGATTATTTGCTTTCTTTTTTCTTCAGCCTTTTTTCGTCTGAAATCAGTTGTTAGCTGCAGGTCGCCGTGCTTGACAATTTGGTCAGCAACTTTTTCAGTTTCACTTGTTCCAAATTGTTTTTCAAGTTCAGCGCTGCTGACGCGCATGCCTTTTCTCGCATCACTGTAGACTTCGGTTGTTGCAAGCATTTTCCCGATTGATACGACTTTCCCACTTTTTAGGTCGTAAGCCATCTCTGCATCAACAAGAATCTCAAAATGTTTTCCACCCTTGTCAATTCTTGCAACAATTGCTTTGTCAACAGTAACCATTCTGTCGCCTATTGTAAAATTTGCTAACAAATAATAAAATTGCAATAGTAAAGTTGCAGATAGCAAACAGATTTGCTGTTCTTATTTTATGCAACTTTCTTATGATATGCAATTTCTATGTTAATTCGCAAATTTCGTATTTTATAATCCCCTTATGGTATCCAGAAATTGGTATCATGAAAGGGATTTTTTGTAGCATTTTATTCAAAATACTGATAATAATATGGGTAGAAGTGTTTAAAAACTTTTAGAAGATGTTTTGAACAAACAGTAAACCCAATTTCATTGGTTTCTTATCACACATACTTCTTAATCAATTCCTTGACTTCTGGTCTGGTGTATTTTTTGTACTTCTTGTCTGCTAGTGTTACGATTTCAACTGTGCGGCTTGTGAGTTTCTTCTCAGCTTCTTTTAGTGCTTTAAGTCCAATATCAATTGCCTTTTCTTTTGTCATGTTGTCTTTGTATTCTTCAATCAAGACTTTTCTGGCCTCTTTTGCACCGCGACCGATAGCGTGCGCTTTCCATTCGCGCAGAGTTCCAGATGGGTCTGTCTCGAAAAGCTTTGGAGAATCATTAATTCCTGCAATGAGCATACCAACTCCATAAGGACGAATGCCGCCCATTTGCGTGAATCTTTGTATCCTGTCTGCAATATCCTTTGACAATGCGAATAGTCCGATTGGCTCGTTGAACGTCAGTTTGTTTACCTGCGCCCTAATTCTTGCATAGTCAACCAGGTTTCTTGCATCACCAAGTATTCCGCAACTGCCTATGGAAATATGTTCATCAATCCTGGAAATTTTTTCAACGCTTTCTGGCACAAGCAGTCTTTGGATGTTTTTCGCTGATACAAGCACTATACCGTTTGCAAATGTGATTCCAAGAACAGTTGTCGCTTTTTCCACTGCTTTTTTAGCATACTCTACCTGGTACATTCTTCCTTCTGGCGAAAAGACAACAATTGCACGATCATAACCCATTTGTTTCATTGGGGGAGTAACTTCCATCACAAATCACCTCATCAATATAATTTTTCAAATTAGAATGTTATCATTATTAGTTCAATAAGCTTTAAAAATCAATCCAACAGTTTTAGTTAAACTACACTAAAATTCTATGGATAGGTTTTATGATCATATCATCATCAGGTTACCTTTCTCTAAGATAATGAATTACAACTGCAAAGGAACTATTTTCAATTGAAAGAAACTTAATAAATACCCGGAAGAAGAGAAACAAATTACAGAGATCACCAAAGTTGATGCATAATAGTTTTTCTCCTTTTAACTCAGTGAATTATTGTGTATAGTGGTTATAAAACTACCA
>JACRKI010000033.1 GCA_016215305.1 Candidatus Woesearchaeota archaeon
AAAAAATAAACAAAGGTGAAAAATTCTTCATGAGCACCGAAGGTGCGAATGTTGGAATTTTTTTAATGGTAGAGTACAAATGTTTTGATTGCAATAAAATTGTTGGTGTAGAATTTTTGAGAAAAAAAGTGCGATGCCCGTACTGTGGTTCTAAGATGCTTTACAAAGCACGAACAACAGTAACAAAAGTCAAAGCACGTTAAGCGTATGAAACTCACTGCTGATGTCATGGTGACAACACCAAGAGTGCAGATGCTCAAGCGTTGTTTTGACGCGGAGCTTGCGTCGATGCAAACAGAAAGAAGCACAGTGCAAATACACACCACAAAAGAGAGCATGCAATTCAGTGTCAGTGCGACTGATTCCACTGCGTTGCGCGCAACGTTGAATACAATCACAAAATTATTGACTGCTTTTGAAAAAGCGGCAGAGAATGAAAATGACAGCACAAGAAAAAATACAACAGCTGCAAACCATTGAACAGAATATGCAGCATCTTCTCAAGCAAAGACAGCAATTTCAAATGCAGCTGATGGAAGTTGATTCTGCGGTCGAAGAATTGAAGAAAACAGAAAAAGCGTATCGCATTATTGGAAATATTATGGTTCTTTCTGAAAAGAGTTCTTTGGAAAAAGAGTTGGCAGAGAAAAAAGAACGCATGGAGCTTCGCGTGAAAAGTGTCGAAAAGCAGGAAAACAGCTTGAAAGAACAGGCAAAAACACTGCGCGAAGAAGTTATGAAATCCATGCAGAAGTGATTGAAGTGATGACCATGCAAGATCAGCGAATACAAAGTATTATTGAATCCATGCAGGAGATTGCGAATGACAGTACAGTTCCCCGCAATGTCAAGGAGAAATTGCAGCTCATTGTCAAAGTATTACAAAATGAAGCAGAAGATATTCTTCTTCGAAAAGACAAAGCATTGAGTGAACTTGACGAAATCGCAGAAGATACGAATTTGCAGGCATACACCAGAACTCAGATTTGGAATATGGTCAGTGTTTTGGAAATGATCTAAGTTATTCTAGGTGAGTAATTGAATACGAATCAACAAAGCATAAAGTTTTCTAAGAAAAAGTTTGATATAGAATAAATGGAAAAATGTTTAGAATATAAAAAACACGCGCGACAAGAAATGTCGCGCGAAACCAGCTCGCAAACATAATTGGAGGACTACCCAATCGCCGCACGCGGCGGGGTCTCACAACAAGTGAAGTGCACTCATGCAATTCGTGCAGGGTGGTGGTATGACACGAAGCGGCTTACAAGTTTGAGAGACCAGTGGTTCTTGACGCATTGCGAAATTCCACAGTTCATTTTTTGATTGTGGACTTTGTCCACTAGTGAAACACACCAGTGGAATTTCGGAATGTTTAGAAAAGTATAGAGTAAAAAAACTTGTATAATAAAATCAATCCAAAGTTAATAAAAAGAAAATAATACAAGCAAAAAACAAACCTTTAAATAAATCCAACTATTCATACGAAAACAGGTGAAATCTTATGGCATTACAACTTCCTGAATCAATGGATGATTTATTATATTTTACAAACAGGACTATCGACAACGGCAAAGCGATCGTCTGGGTAGCAAAACAGCAATGCCCAAAATGCAAAAAAGCAACGATGGGAAAGCCCGCAGAAGACGGCCACGTCAAAATCAGAGCAAAAGAATACATCTGTCCGTCGTGCAAATACACCGTCGAGAAAACTGCATATGAAGAAGGATTGACTGCGTTTGCAATGTATACTTGCCCATCATGCAGTGCAAAAGGAGAATATACTGGGTTGTTCAAAAGAAAAAATATTGAAGGCGCGTTAACATTCAGATTTCCATGCAGCAAATGCAAAGCAAACATTGACGTCACGAAAAAGATGAAAGAGAAGAAAAAGAAAAAAGGCGCTGCAGAAGATGATGTTCCTGATGATGAATGATTGGTTATTTGTTTTTTCTTTCCCCTAATTCTTCTATTATCTAAGTTTATTTTTGAAACAATTTTCCCGCAAAATTACAGAAAAACATATAAATTTCAATGTATTACGAATCAATCACTATGGTAATGCAAACAATCATTATAACTTAAAATTAAGAAGCTTATAAGAGAGTTCTCTAAAAACAATGGTTGAAACAAAGACTTTGATTTCTTGGGTTCTTCTTGCTTGAGCGAAAAACTCCTCTGCAATCTTCCAATACGGAATCTCTTTTGTTGCATCACCTTCTTTTTTGAAGAGGTTTAACCAAATGCAAGTATCCACATACATATATTTTCTCATGAAACTATTTCTCAAGATTCATTTAAAAAACAAGCAGTTTATTCGCTGACAATGTGTCGGTGAAAGGCAACCAAATTATTAGTGAAAGGCAACCAAATTATTATAAACAAATCCTCATTTCTTCCATTGATGCAAAAAATCACAACACTAGATGGTTCCATCACCTTTCACAACGAGCAGTTTGACGAATCCTACCATTCACGATCAGGCGCAAAAGAAGAAGCAGTAAAGAAGTTTGTCGAACCATGCAAAATAAAAGAGATTGCAAAAACAGGAAAGCTGAAAATTCTTGATGTCTGCTTCGGATTAAGTTACAACACAGTTGCTGCAATTGACGCAGCATTAGAAGAAAATCCAGACTGCAAGATCGAAGCAGTGGGACTTGAAATTGACACAGAAATTCTAAACGCAATTACTGAAATTGACGCGCCTTTCACCAACTTTTTTATGATGCGGGAAGCGGTGAAGAATAAAAAGAATAACAGCTACACCTACGAAAACAAAAATATCAAAATAGAAATTCTCTTAGGCGATGCGACAGAAATAATCAAAACAATCAATAATGAGTTTGATGTTGTTTTTCTCGATCCTTTTTCTCCAAAGAAATGTCCGAAACTCTGGACAGCTCCATTTTTTGCGCAGATTTACAAACGAATGGTTCCCAAGGGGAGACTTGCAACCTATAGTTGCGCGCGAGTTGTTCGCGATAATTTGAAAGCAGTGGGGTTTGCTGTTCTTGATGGTCCGCAACTCTGGCGAAGAGGACCGAGCACTATTGGAGTTAAATTATAAATCATATCTTCCTAAATATTTCTTTAAATCTTTATACTCTTTATCGCGGTCAAGAATACAGAGAATTTTGACGTATGGCTTATCTACAAGATAAATCACTCTTTTTTCTTTTTGATTGTCCTCAAAACGAATTCGAAAAAGAAATAAACCATAGCCTTGTATTCTTTTATAACGGAATGGATTTACTTTAAGCAGAAGCATTTTCGCCTCAAGAATTCGCTTTGCTTTATCACTTAATTCATCTAGCTGCTCTAAAAAAAAATTAGATGGTTTTAGAGTGAACTCCATTGTATTATCTCTTTAATTTTTTAAAGAGATCTGCTTCTGTTCCGTAAAAATTTTTTTGTTCTGCAAGACTTGCAAGTTGCTTTACCAAAGCAAGCTCTTCTTTGGATACTTCTGGTTCATCAAATAGTTTTTCTCGTACTGTTTCTTTGATAAACTCCTGTACTGTTCCAAAACCATGTTCCTGTGAATATGTCGTCGCAGCAACAAGAATGTTTTCTGGAAGCCGAAGATTGATTTGTTCATTCATGATACCAATAGATACCAACCGATATATAAAGATTTTCTTTTTGATTGTGGATTTCATCCACTGGTGTGTTTCACCAGTGGAATTTCGGAATGTTTAAACAAGTACGATTGGAGTGAAGGAATAACTCATTTCTGAAGAAGAAGTTGAGATTTATCAAGAATAGCTTCTGC
>JACRKI010000036.1 GCA_016215305.1 Candidatus Woesearchaeota archaeon
TATTTTCCCGCAAAGTATTAAGATATGCAATATCTTTCTCATCATCAATATGCTTCATTCCCAATCCAACAAGATGTTGATTTTGCATGAGATACTTTGTACTCAATTCAACACCACATAACAAAATGAGAGAACCTATCTGAAATACTCTTCTGTCACGTGTTGCAAAAGAAACGCCAAGTTCTGCTGCTGCTGCTTCAAGAATACCTTCTTCATACACCGCAAAAGTGTCATGATCTGTGATAGAAGCATATTCAATGCCTGCTTCTAAAAATCCCCGCAAAAGTTCTGTCAAGGGTCTTGAAGAATCAGATGCCGTTGTATGCGTGTGAAAATCTGCGAAGACAGTTTCCATTGTATTTCCCCCACCTTAATTTTCTTTACGCCTTTGCTAAAATAAATTCAATATATCCCAGCTTCAGTAATTTTGCATATGCTTTTTCAGGATCTGATGCTGCTCGTTGATCTAATACATTAATATGTTTCTTGAATCCTGAATCTGTAATAATCGATTTTGTTGTCTTTCCATTGAAAAAATAATATCTTCCATCTTCTTTTCTCACCTTATATGGTGTTCTATGTTCCTCAACGCGAGTATGATTCAAGACAATTTCTTTTTGCGTCACTGCATCTTCACTAACATCTTCTACTCCCTTTGGAAGCTGTTGATACAATTCATCCATCAATGCATGAAGCGACTGAAGTGCGGTTGCGATGTAAATCCCTTTATCCTGCTTATATAATTTCAACCTTTCCTTTGCAACAGGATTTTTAGTGTTTTCACTAACAGCATGTTCATATTGAGGAATATAATTTTTAGTCACATATCCTATCCATCGAATAGCTTTGTACAAAGACATTGCATGATAATGCGCCGGACATCCGCTTTCAATAGTGAGTATACCTGACTGAGCAAGGTTTTCAAGAGAATATTTCCCCTCATTTGTTTTTTCTATTTCCTTATACAACATCTCAAGATAATCTCTTCTTCTCCCACTTCCTTTTGCAGCTTCACGCTCAATTTCAAGTCCTAATTCAAATCTTGCAACTGCATTAATTCTTTCTTCTTGACCAAACTCATATCCTTTCGCGTCACAAGCCAATAACCTTGGCGCTTCCACAATATTCGCAAGACATTCTCCCCGCAATTCCTCTTTTTCATTTCGGTGAAGATCTACCTGAACAAGGCGGGGCTGTAAAAAGAGCATATCCATTGTGAAGGGATCAGTACTTGTTCTTTCCTGATGATCTGAAATTCTTGCTTGAAGAATATCATCTAATGTGACGCGAAGAAGCGCTTCTGGTTCTGTTTTTTTGGCACGAAAACAAATATTTCGAGAGTAGGTATCAACATATCTTTCACGATAGGAACCAATAAAAAAATCCGTAACAGCATCCAACGCTTGGTCTATAGGATCATCTTTCTCTCTTTCGCTTGACCAAGGAGAAATGGAACGAAGAACATCGCGCATATTCTGTTTATATCCTCCAATGATATCTTTATTGGAAACAATAACATGACCTGCTTCATCATGAGGAATATATGGATCAACAACTGCACGAGAAAGCATATCTACTTGTCGCAGCACCATCGCTCGACGAAAGATAGCAAGTGATTCCGTAGTATCTTTATTATTGTTATATGCAAAATTGTTAATCTGTCCACTTAATTGATGCTCAACCATATAGACTTCTGGACCAACATATGGAGAAAGAACAAACTGACCGACAGAAATAAGTGAAAGGTAATGAGGAGGTCCCAACGTAATTGCATTTTGTCGCGCCCAATGACGCAATGCATCCACTTCTCTGGTTGCTTCATCCATAGAAGTTCTGTCTTTAATGATGTATCCATGTACGACATCTCCACGTCGAAAAAGCTCGACATGAGGATACAATGGATCATGAAATGGAATCATTCCTCCACTTTCAACCGCCTGAAGATATTTTCTAATAATATCTGTTGGTTCCATCCCAGATCCCAAAAGTCCTGCAAGTAATACTTGGACATCACTATGAATACTACTACTCTCTTCTTTGATTCTTGGAGTACTTTTATCCATTGCTCAAAAACCCCCTAGAGTCTATCGTCTATTCAATGTGAGAAAGCGTTGATGACTTTTTAAAGTTTGTGGCACTTTTCTAACTAAGAAGTGGTCTTTTTCAGTATCTTTTTCGTACCTTTCAAAGAACGAAAGAACAAATTTCTTTCCAAACCCATACCTTTAAATATCCTGAATTCTTAAAATTCCTAAAGAGGTGCATCATGGCAATACAAATACAGCTTCTCAAAAAACCAAAAAATGTGACTATCGTTGAAGGATTTCCCGGCTTCGGATTGGTCGGAACAATCACCACAGAATATCTTCTGCAGCATTTGAAATGCGAATTCATCGGCAGTTTCTGGCTCGAGGAAATGCCCGCGACTGTTGTTGTCCATGAAGGAGCTCTTGTGCCGCCAATCGGTCTCTACTACAACGCAAACTACAACATTGTCGTCATTCACGCAATCACCGGCACCATCGGCGTGGAATGGCTTATCGCGGAATACGTTGATGAAGTCGCGAAACAACTCACCGCAAAAGAGATTTTGACCATTGAAGGCGTTGGCAGTACTGGAGAAACAGAGGAATCCCAAGCGTTTATCTACACCAACAATGCAAAGAAAAAAGAGCAGTTCAAAAAACTGGGCGTCAAGCCGCTGAATGAAGGGATTGTCATCGGCGTGACCTCCGCGCTGCTTTTGAAAACAAAAGTGGAAACAATCGCGTTATTCGCGGAAACGCATTCCAAACTTCCAGACAGCAAAGCAGCAGCGAAAGTGATTGAGGTTCTTGATAAATATCTGGGATTGAAAGTGGATCCAAAACCGCTGCTTGAAACTGCAGAGAAGTTTGAAAAGAAACTGCAGGAGCTTATTGAAAAAAGCAAATTCGCAAGCGAAGAATTGAAAGAGAAACAAATGAATTATGTTGGTTGAATTTACCAAAAACAAACACACGCACCAACTTCACAAATACAGGAACCTACAACGTAAATTCGTTGGCATGTAATTATTTTTTTAATAAATAATAATTATATGAAGATACTGTTTGCGATGCTTGGCGATTCTTAAGCGATGCTGGTTCTGCTGTTTTTCCGTCTTAAAAAGAATCTGTGAACCATTCCTGAAACTAACTCAGTGGAACCGTCTCTTATCAATCGCTTCACAGACATACAACACTGCCGCAAGAACAAAGACGTACAAAATCATCACATACAAATCATTTCCCGCGGAACTCAAGCCATTTCCAAAAATAATCAACTGCCGCAACACTCCTTCCGCCAGCACAAACGGATTATACATTGCAACTGCCGCGATTGTTTTCGAGAGACTTTCTATTGGAATCAAAAACGAAGAAAACAAAAGGAAAATACTCGACGCGGAAATCGACGCAAGGGTCGCGGTTTCTTCTGAGACAAACAAATAGCCAATGCACATGCCAAGCAAAATAAATATTGATGAAATAATCAGCACTGCAACCGCGATAGGAACAATGTTCGAGAAAATAGAAACACCAAACGCAACCTGCGCAATAACAAGCAGAATAGAGGCTTGTATCAAAACAATAATGATGTTTGTCAGATAAATGCTGATGAGGAACGAAAGATCAGGAATTGGCGTAATATAATTTCTGAAATACGCGCGAGATCCTTTCTCTGTCATGACAATTGTCGAAGACAATAAAATACTCATGAACATGATAATCAAGACAACCAACGCAGGCATGGTATAATCCAAATATGTTTTCTTCTCCAAAATAGGTTTAATCTGCGTCAAGATTGGATTCACAATATGCTCAGGATCTTCAAGATCGCCATTCTTCAACTGATCGCTGATATTTCCGATGCTTGACTGCACATCATCAATTGTCGCGATGTTTTCATCAAGCATTGCCACAAGAGAATCAATATCACTCGCGATCGCGTCTTTTTTATCACTCATTTCATCAATCTTCGTCGAACTACTGTCAAGCTGTGACTGGAGCGAATCCAGATTTGATTGCGCAGTGGAAAGAATAGTGGACTGCTCTTCCTGCGCAGTTTCCAACTGGCTTCGCACATCATCAAGCTGACTTTGTATTTCATCAAACTGGCTTCCCAGTGACTGCGCTTCTGTAACTGTGTCATTCAACGAAGAAGCAATGGATTCCAAATCAGAACACGGATCAAAGCTTAGTCCTTCCACCGCGCTGAAATCAAACGCGCAGGCAAGCGTTTCATAGGTATCCACTTTTGACTGGAAATCTTCTACTGTTGTTATTTGCGCGTCTAAGTCTGACTTAAAAGAGGCGATATATGTATCAAGTGAATCCAGCAACTCCAATCCGCTTGCTGTTGTTTCTTCAGTAATCGCTGAAAATTCGTCTATTTGCGACTGGCTTTGAGAAATATAAGACGCTGTATCTGAAAGTCCTAATTCCTTACTGCTCACATTAATGCCATTGAGTTCTGCGGAAAGCGCCTGAAGATTTTCCTTCATCTGCTGCGCATTGTCAGATAAATCTGCGACAAGACTGCTTTTTTCTTCTATCTCTGCTCCAGTTCTGTTCATCTGCTCAATAAGCAATCTTGTATATTCAACGCTTAAATCTGTTGAGATATCCTTTACTTCATTGGTAATGACATTCAGAATCGTAAAGACCAGATTTACTTTGCTGTAATCCACGTGGAAAATGATTTGTCTGGATAGGGAGTCTTTTGTCAGACTGCCCGGAAAGCTCATGCAAATATGCGCCCCGCCACTTTTGACCATGTTAATACATTCATCTTCTGTTGCTGTTTCTGTAATCGCAAAATCATTATCTTTTAAACTTGTTTTGATTTGATCCAGCACAGGATTGCTTGTATCTTCCGCATAAATCGCGACACGAATACCATGGAGATTTGTGGTGTTAAACGCAACACCAATCAGGAAAATGATGAGGAATGGTCCGAGAAGAATAATAAGCGCAGAAGATTTTGATCTTATCAATACTTTGAAATTCTTCTTGATCATTTCTCCAATTATTTTGATATAAGTAAGGGGGTTGATCATCTTATTTTTGTTTCTCCATTTTTTGCCTTTTCTGTTTATTTTTTATTAAAATTCTTCATGAGGCTGCAAAGCAACCGAATGTAAGAATTTTATGACATCTTGATCATTGCCGCATTAATCACATCTTCTGGCCAGCCCTGCTGAATCAGCACTTGCTTAACCTGTTCCTTATTATATCCTTTTTTCATTGATTGCCTGATGTACTCAATGAGTTTATCCTCACTCATGCCGCGAATTTTCTGCTTCTCTGTCAACGCTTCAAACACCTCATTGAGACTTGGCTTATCGACGTGAACATCAAGCAGCCGCTCGCGCATATTTTCCAAGATAATAAGAATACGATGAAGAACGAATTCCGCCTGCGATGTATAGGCAATTATTTTATGCTCGTGCACAGTCACATAATTGACAGGCAATCTTTCCAGTTTAATTTCCGCCGCAATCAATGGATATCTTCCCGGCCACGTCTCTAAATGAATTTCTTCATCTCTACTGTATAAATCCTTGAGCGCATCCGGCGGACCAACTTTGAGCAGTTCCCCATTATTGATGATTCCAATTCTCGTGCAGAAATGCCCAATTTCCCCAAGCAAATGGCTTGTGACTATTATTGTTGTTCCTGCCGCATTAATTCTGGAAATCAATTCCCACATATGCTTTCGCAAGCTCGGATCAAGTCCTGCTGTCGGCTCATCCATGATAAGAATCTTGGGGGAATGCATCATAGAACATGCAAGATCTAAGCGTCTTTTCATTCCCCCTGAAAGATTCATTGCAAGAGTATTACAAAAGTCTGATAACTCCACTAACCCCAGCAGATTTTCCGCGCGTGCGTTGATTTCTTTTTCAGGAACACTATACAGCTGTCCAAAATATCGCAGATTTTCCATACACGTCAGTTTTTCATAGAAACAATTATCCTGGGTTCCAAACCCAAAAATTCTTCTGATCAACAGCGAATTTTTGGTGATATCTTTATCCTGATACAGGATCGTCCCAGAATTGATTTTGTAAAATCCGATAAGACATCTCAGAAGAGTTGTTTTTCCCGCGCCGCTGACGCCAATAATACCAAAAATTTCGTTTGGGAAGATAGTGAGACTGATGTTTTTGAGAATCAGATTTCCTTCAATCTTTTTATAGACGTTCTGAAAACTAATTAAAGGCGCCTTTGTCTCTTGCATAACGCAAATTTACGCATATTCTCCATATAAACATTCGTAGTAACTTGAAAATGGTGATGAGAACAGTTGGAGAATACAGTAGATCGGACTGAAGAAGCAATTTTTTGACCATTTTTCAAAATAATCGTCAAAATAAATAAAAAAAGAGAAGGAGAAGAAAAAA
>JACRKI010000031.1 GCA_016215305.1 Candidatus Woesearchaeota archaeon
ACTGACAAAAAGCTCGTCAATAAATAGATTTAAAAATTGCAAAAATAATGTGTTTTTTATTCATTGTGTTTATAGATTATAAAGATAAGCATTTAACTACACAAAGAATACAAACAAACTAGAGGCGGGGGCGACAGAGATGGCAGTTGATCGAAAAAAACTTAGAGCATTAATTCAATATCATATTTTTGAGAAGGAAGCTTTTTCTCAGCACGCTGCTGGTCCTGATTATGATTTCTTTGTTTCGTCAGCAATTCCTCTGTTTGGAGGAACATTGGGCGGCATGAGATATAACACTGGCGGTGAACTCTTCCCTAATAATGGAGTCTTCGCTCGCGCAGCAGACGCCGGAAATGTCGCGACATTGCTTCAACGGGGAATGACTCGAAAGTATACAGGAGATCTTATTCCACGAACGCATCTTCAAGAAAAAAGATTAATTAGTCAAGATGAATCTTGGCTTGCGGATTTTCTCGGCGCAAAAATGGTTGTTCGCGATAAAAATCCTACACGAGCGCAGAAGGTTCTTGCACGAGCAGATCATTATGATGAGGAAGTGCAAGCGCTCTTTGAACGAGCAGGAAGTTTTGTCCAAGGACTTAATATTCCTGACGCGACATGCCTTGATGCGCCAAATATTTCTGGCTTCTACAATACCGCGCCTGATTCAAACACCGGCGAAGTAAAAATGACGTATGTCCGAAGAAGAACAGAACATGTTCATTGCCTTCCTGAAAACGCGCCATATTTTGGAAGCGGCAACCCAAGCGTCGTCACTGCAACTGGCGTTGTTGGCGCAATTAAAGCATTACGAGAACGTCGATTTGCAGAAGAGGATATTATTAACATAGGCATTCGCGGCGGAGCAGGAAGCGTTGGCGCATATATTATTCAATTTCTTCGAGAATATGAAGCAAGCGGTTATCTTGGATTTAAGGTGAACATTAAAGCATCTGACATAGAGCGAAACAGAAGTGAACTTGAAAAAGTTGCAGGAAAATATGATGCAATTATTGTTGATGATCAAGAGTTTAGAAATGTTCATATGTGGGTTCCAAGCGCTTTTATTGGAAGCGTCACTCCTGATGTTGTTGATCTTCTTGACAACTATACTGTCATTGTTGGTCCTGAAAATGAACAGCTTCCAGAAAATCCACTGAATCCCCATGATCCTGCAATAGAAAAAGCAGTTTCTGCAATTTATGCAAGATTAAAAGAAATAGAAGGATATTACAGTCCAGATTTTGTCAACAACAATGGCGGCATCCATGATGTGAACTGCAGAGTTATGTTTGGAAAAGAAGGATATTCCAAAGAACGAGCAATTCAAACCATGCTTGAAGCTGGACAAGCGTATGTTGGCGCAGTTCATGATCGAACAATGCAAGAGCAAAGAGCAAGATCCAGTGAATTAATTCAATCCCATCGCATCGCAGAAGAAATGGCTCTTGACGCGCTTGTTGATCGCATCATTGAACGACGAGGAGATGTTTTGAAAGGACCTTTCGCAGCGTATTTCGCAGCTGCGCTTTGATATCTTTTTACAGGCGGGGGCGACAGGAATAGTGGAACACACAATAGACAGCATTCCTATTTCTACTATTGATGAAGTTATTAGAAGAATAGCAAGAGAGAAACATATTGTTTTTAGCAGAGTAACAATCCGGGAAATAGACCTGATTCGACGGGAATTAGTGACTAGTCTTGGTCTTGAAATGGCAGGCATGGACATGGGAATTCCCGGGCTTCCAACACCAGAAGTTATCATAGAAGCGCAAAAAGCTGCAGTGAACGGCGCCAATTGTTCTTTGTATGCTCCGTTTGATGGACTCCCTGTCTTAAAAGAAGCAACTGCGCAATTTCTCAACGCATATTTGGGAATTACTGTCGAACCTAAAAACTGCATTCCTACTGTCGGCGGCATGCATGGGTGTAAAGTAAACATCGGCATCGTCGGAAGATTAAACAAAGAAAGAGATACTATTTTATTTCTTGTTCCTGGATTTTCTGTGAATAGCTTGCAAGCACTGGAATATGGAATAAAAACAGAAAATCTTGATACGCATGGAAAATATGGAAGTCATCTTGTTGATGCAATTGAAGAAAGAGCAAGAAAAGGAAATGTTGCAGGAATTATGTGGTCATCACCAAACAATCCCACCTGGCGCGTTTTATCTGAAAGAGAATTAGAAGGAATTGGAAAAATATTGACGCAATATGATATTATTGGAATAGAGGACGCAGCATATCTCGGTTTAGATTCCCGAATGAAAGAAAGAAGAACTCCTGGGGAAAATCCATATTTTCCCACTATCGCAAATTATACAGAGTTATGGGCAATGGTCATAAGCGCCTCAAAGATATTTAATTTTGCAGGAGAAAGGGTTGGAACAACAATTCTCTCTGAGACTGTCGCAAAACGAAAAAGCAAAAGATTACTCAATTTTTTTAGCAGAGACAATTATTGGGACGCATTTGTTCAGGGAGGATTATACTCTTCAGTCGCCAGCGTCTCCAGATCTGCGCAGCATGCATTTGCCGTTGGGCTCACTGCAGCAACAAATCCTTCTTCTTTTAATTATTTTGAATATGATCGACCATATGAAACAAGAGCACAAGCAGTAAAAGGTGTGCTCTTAAGAAATGGCTTTACCATTCCTTATGATAGAGATGACTATGGAAAAGTTGGAGATGGATATTATTTTACCGCAGCGCATCCCGCATTTGAAAAAGGAGAACGACTTGCATTTTCCCTGCTCCAATACGGCATGACTGCTGTTCCTCTCGTTGGCTTTGGAGGAACAAGAAATGAAGGAGTGCGAATCTGCTGCTCAAAAGTGGATGGTCTGTTGTTAGAAAAACTAGAAGAAAGAGCGCGATTGTTCAATGAAACACATAGTTCTTAATCTCTTTCGGGGATATATCCTTTATTTTCTGCAACAAACTATAAATATAACTACATCTCTATACTCCTTATGAAGAATTATATTGAATATGATGAAGAAGCGGATACGCTTGTTTTAAGAAAAGCGAATGAGAAAATTGTAGAATCTATTAATGACAGATACATCTGTCTTCTCCAACTTAATAATAAAAAAGATATTGTGGGTTTGGAATTTCTCAATTTTAGGAATACTTTTAACATCCCCACAGATATTCTCAAGAAATTAAAAGACTGCGAAGTGAACATTCGGTATGAACACGAAGAAAAGCTTTTGCATATACAAGTAAAACTCTTCTATGAAAAAGAAAAAGAGACTATCGCAATTCCTATTAGTTTAGACATGGGAAACCGCGACTTTACGCTTTCAGACTTCAACGCTCCTCTCGTCTCTGCGTAGATTCTTTATAGTAAGTCAT
>JACRKI010000032.1 GCA_016215305.1 Candidatus Woesearchaeota archaeon
AACTGCTTCGATGGTGACATCGAGTTCCTCGCCAACCCTTACAGGTGCGAAGCTTTGTCTTGGTCTGTCGTCATATCCTCTATTTCCATTATTTCCGTACATATCTTATTCACCTTATTCATTTCATTTTTCGCGTTGCCGCGATAAAGATGTGGATATGAGTGCTGTATATAAATATTGTTGTATATTTCGGAATGTTTATATAGAAAAGCATCTCAAAAGAAGTGAGGTGTTTGTCATGGCAGTGAAAGGTTCAAAAGATAAAGAAAGTGATAGTTTGCGTTTCAAAAAAGATGCAAGAGCAGAAGGTTCAAATAAAACAACATCCCTGAGTGTGGGAAACAGAGCGCAGAGAAATAGAGGCAAGCGCGGCGGCTATTAAGTATATTAATTATTTTTATTTATCATAGATTATCTTCAAGGAAGATTATGAATGTTTCGGTAACTTTATAATTCCGGATATAGTCTCTTTTTCTATGGATTTGAAACAAAAAAAGCAAGGGCTTGAAGCAGCGTCTTTTTTTCAGGAGTGGAAACAAAAACACAGCACAGCATATCTTGCGCACTTTTTTATTATCAGTGACACAGAAGTGCAGCTTGGCTATTACGAACCAAGTGCAGATACCATTTGGACGTTCACGTCGGGAATAACAAACATCGCAGAAGACAAAGAAATTTTCAAGGAGCAAAAGACAATTCCAGAGTTGGATATGTCAAAGATAAACATATCCGTTGAGCAGGCAAAACAAAAAGCGCAGGAGTATCAAAAAGAAAAATATCCAAGTGATCCTATTTCTAAAGATATTATTGTCTTACAGACGCTAGACAACAAAGCAGCTTATAATATGACATTAATAACATTGACATTCAAGATGTTGAATGTAAGAATTGACGCAGAAAATGGAAATATTATTTCAGAAAAAATGCAGCCGATTATGAATATGGTGCAGACATTCGAAAGCAAAAAAAAGTAATAAGAATAAAAAGTAAAACAACAAAAGAAAAAACAAAACGCGAGGTGAAAAATTTTCCTTTGGAAAATTTTTAATATGAAAATCGAAATAGTCAAAACAGAAAAAGAATTACCGACGCCAAAATATGCGCATCATGGAGATGCAGGAATGGATTTGTATAGTGCGATTGAGCACACGTTGCAGCCAGGAGAAAGAAAGTTAATCCCTGCAGGATTTAAGCTTGCGATTCCGTATGGCTTTGAAGCGCAAGTGCGGCCACGAAGCGGCCTTGCGTTAAAGCATGGCATTTAAATAGTCAATGCGCCAGGAACAATAGATCATCAGTATCGAGGAGAAATGGGCGTGATTCTCATTAATCATGGCACTGAAGAGTTTCGTATCAAAAAAGGAGAGCGACTTGCGCAATTAGTGTTTAATAAAATTGAGATTGTGAGTTTGGAAGAAGTCGAAGCATTGCCAGAAACAGATCGTGGTGCTGGCGGATTTGGAAGTACAGGGACGAAATAAATCAAACATGCCGCACTAGTGTACTTTCCCCATTAAATTTTTCCCAAATTGTAATTGCCTTCTGTTGCGTATCTTCGACAGTTGCAGGAGGATTGGTATCAATGTATTCTATTTTTGTTCCACCGTGTTCAAAAACTTTCTGAATCCAATTGCTTTTGTATCGTGCAGCAAGTTTACGTAAAAATAATCTTTCCTCAAATATTGCCTCATCCTGTTTTGTTCGCTCCTTGAGTCGTTTAATTGCAACATCAGGATCCAAATCCATCAAAAGAAGAAGCGATGGCGCGTGTTTAATGGCAAATGCGTTTCCTGGCAATCGCATAATGTCAGTCAGAGTAATTTGTTCAAGTTGGATTGGTTGATACGCAAGCGAGGAAATCACGCCGCGTTCCTGGAAAATAATTTTGCCAGCTTCAAGCGCAGGAACAATAAATCTTCGATAAAGAATTTCTCGATCAAGGGAAAATGCGTGCGCAGTGGACATGCCAGAGTATTTTCGTTTATCGCTGTCGTGTTTGCGAATAATTTCTTCACGAATTGCTTTGCCGACCCATGCATACGTCGGTTCGTTGCTGATGAAGACATCATATTCTTTGACATCATCGTGTGTGGGAATGGTGCTGTTTTCTTTCCAATATTCTCGTAAGTCAAGAACTCGCTTTCCTCTTTTTTGTTCGTAATCGCGGAGAGCGTTGGTGATGGTTCCTTTTCCGCAGCCATCAATGCCGTCAATCATCACAAAGATTCCTTTCATAGTATTGGATAGAATGTTTAGAATTTATTAAGTTATCCAGTTTTGAGATATTTTTTGAATCATTAGAGAAAAGAAAAAAACACGAACTCGCAACGCCATGATTCGCTAAGCAACGCAAACAGTATCTTCATGTAATTATTTACTGTAAAAATTATATTCTAAAAAATCTTCGAAGTTGAACTTAAAATAGTAAATAATAATTACATGCCTTGCCAAAGCCTCTTTCAGTTCGTGTGCGAAGGTGCTAATTCTTCTATTTTTCAGCAAGGCAAACCAAAGCAAACCTTATATACCTGTAAACCAAAAAAACCCTCATGTCACAAAAAAAGAAATCCGACGTCAAAAACGTCGTTTGGCTAGGAGTAGTCAGCTTATTGACAGATATCAGTTCAGAAATGCTTTTCCCAATTATTCCAATCTTCTTGACAACAGTGCTGAAAGCAAATATGGCGGTTGTTGGTTTTATTGAAGGCATTGCAGAAGCAACATCCGCGTTTCTCAAATTAATTGCAGGAATCGCAGCAGATCGCTGGAAGAATAACAAGCTTCTCACAATAGTGGGTTATGGTTCTTCAACTGTTGCAAAACCATTTTTAGCAATAGCAACAATCTGGCAGCATGTGCTTGCAGTGAGAATTATTGATAGAATTGGAAAAGGAATTCGAACAACGCCAAGAGATGCGCTGCTTGCAGGATCAGTAAGCGAAAAAGAGCGCGGTAAATATTTTGGTTTGCATCGAACAATGGATACTATTGGTGCAGTTTGTGGTGTTTTGATAACAACAGGTCTTTTATTGGTCTGGGGAGCAGCAGAAGCAAGCTTTCGAAAAATATTTTGGATATCTTTTATTCCAGCAGCGCTTGCGGTGATTATTCTCTTCCTCTTCGTTCATGATGTCAAAACAAAAACAGAGCAAAAAAAGCAGAAAACATTCAACCTTTTCAAAGCATGGAAAAAGTTAAACAAAAATTTGAAAGTGTTCTATGGCATAATGGTCTTTTTCAATCTGGCAAGTTTCAGCTATGCTTTTTTTATTTTACGAGCGCAAAACGTTGGATTTGCAATCGCGCTCATTCCTATTCTATATTTAGTCTATAACATATTTTATGCAGTGACTGCGTATCCTGCAGGAAAGATCTCGGATTATTTGGGAAGAAATATCGTTCTTGCGATTGG
>JACRKI010000034.1 GCA_016215305.1 Candidatus Woesearchaeota archaeon
TCAAGGTTTGTTTCTTCTTTAATCTCCCGCTTCACTGCCTGCTCCATTGTTTCTCCCAACTCAATCTTTCCGCCAGGAATCACCCATTTATTACGCCATTTTGGAGATTGCATAAGAAATAATTTTCCTTCTTTGTTGAAAATAAGCGGTCCGACAGTCACTGTCGGTCGTTCTGGTGCTGTTGCTATTGCCATTTTAAGTATCAGTCTCTTTTTGTTTAGAGAGCTTTGAATAATTCAATTTTTGCACCGAATTCAAAGCGGTTCTAATGAGAATTTTGATCATTTGAGGAGTTATTCAAAATTCTCTTTATATGGTTTCTTCTTTTTTTCTGTTTCTTTTTATTGCTTTTTTCATTTACATCTCTTCTTCACTACAATTCTTTTCTTATCCCTTCCTCTTCATTCCTTAGTGGTCATAAATCTTTAAATAATGTAGTTGTCGGAATATACTCCTACACGCCTGGAATCAAAGATTTTAGGGGTCGGGGTGAATAATAATGGCAAAGAAAAAAATGAATGGAGAAATGTGTGAAAGCAAATCTTGCGGCAGTTGTCCCTGCTGGTTTAGCTGGGCAATATTAGTTATCGGTGTTTTATACTTACTCGGCGATTTGGGAATCTGGACATGGTTCGCGGCAACATTCAGCTGGTGGACAGTCGTATTCCTCCTCATCGGCTTGAAAAAAGTCTGCAAAAACATGATGTAGATATTTGGTTTTGATTTTTCTTTTCTTTTTTAATCTTCTTTTTCTTTCTCAAAAATTCTTTTTCGAAACTTTTTTATATTCCTCCTTTCATAATTCTATCATCAAATTTTATTTTGAGACAGCACCTTTCACTGTTATTAATAATTTCACAATACCTTTAAATAGCAATCCCTTCTCATAAATCTTGATGCCAACAGATAAAGAAATCAAAAAAGATTTCAAACAAAAAGCAAGCAAGAATCCTGAAAAGTTCTACGCAGTCGATGTGCTCAAAGGCGAAGGATTCGAGAGAAAGCAATGTGAGAAATGCAGCACATTTTTCTGGACGACAACTGGCAAAACAGTCTGCGGCGATCCCAGCTGCAGCGGCGGCTTCCAATTCTTCGGCAAATCTCCTGCATCGCAGGATTTAGATTACATTCAAGTCTGGAAAAAATTCTCTGATCAATTTCAAGATCTCGGCTACACACCAATCAAACGGTATCCTGTCGCAGCACGCTGGCGCGACGATACTGATTTTGTACAGGCATCCATTTATGATTTTCAACCGTATGTTGTCTCCGGCGAAGTTGCTCCTCCCGCAAATCCACTTGTGGTGCCGCAATTTTGTCTTCGCTTTAATGATATTGATAATGTCGGAATCACTGGCGCGCATTACAGCGGCTTTATCATGATCGGACAGCACGCGTTTATGCCGCCAGAACGCTGGGATCAGAAACAATATTTTGGCGACATTCACAGCTGGCTCAAAAAAGGATTGGGGCTGCCAAATAACGAAATCACTTTTCACGAAGACGCGTGGGCAGGCGGCGGCAACTTTGGACCATGCATGGAATTTTTCTCTCGTGGATTGGAACTCGGGAATCAAGTTTACATGATGTATGAGCAAACGCCAAGCGGACCAAAAGAATTGAAACTCAAAGTGCTTGACATGGGCATGGGCCATGAACGAAACGCGTGGTTCACCAAAGGAACGAGCACAAGTTACGAAACCACATTCCCAAGCGTCTGCAAATTTTTGCGTGACAAAACCAGCGTGAAAATCAATGAAAGCGTCATGCACAAATTTTTGCCCTATTCTTCTTATCTCAACGCAGATGAAACAGATGATCTCAACAAAGTGTGGCGCGACATCGCGACAAAAATAGACATGAACATGTTTGAACTGAAAGAACAAGTGCTTCCGCTTGCCGCGTTATATAGTGTGGGAGAACACACTCGTTCGCTTCTTGTTTCTCTGCATGATGGCGTTTTGCCAAGCAATGTTGGCGGAGGCTATAATCTTCGCTTGATTTTACGTCGAGCGCTTGGCTTTATTGACAAATATCACTGGGATATTGATCTTGCAGATATTGCAGAGAAACACGCAGCTTATTTGAAACCGCTGTATCCGGAACTTTCTGAAAATCTTCCGCACGTCGCAAAAATATTGGAAGTGGAGAAATTAAAATATCAGGCAACGCAGGAAAAAGCAAAGCAGATTATTACCCGCATGCTGGAAAAAGGAGAAGAAATTTCTTCTGACAAATTGCTTCAACTCTATGACACGCAGGGCATTTCTCCAGAACTTGTTCGTGACGCAAGCATTTCTTTGCAGAAGAAAGTGGAGATTCCTGATAATTTTTACGCGCTTGTTTCTCAGCTCCATGAAAACAAGACACAGGAGCATCAAACAGTTCGCGAGGAAAAGCTTGATCTTGGTTCTGTTCCCGCGACAAACGCATTATATTTTGGCGATTATCAGCTTGTCAAGGAAAAAGGAAACGTTGTTGCACTTGTCGGCAACAATGTTGTTTTGGATAAAACAGTTTTCTATCCAACAAGCGGCGGACAAATGCACGACACGGGCTATTTGATTTCTGAGAAAGGCAAAAAATATCGTGTTCTTAGTGTTTTCAAACAGGGAAATCACATTGTCCTTGTTGTTGATTCTACTGATGGTCTTTCTGTCGGTATGGATTTGAAACAAGAAGTGGATTGGGAACGACGGCAACAACTCACCCAGCATCATACCGCGACGCACATTGTCAACGCTGCCGCGAAAAAAATTCTTGGGCGGCATGCGCAGCAGGCAGGCGCGAAAAAAGATGTGGATAAAGCGCACATTGACTTGACGCATTATGAAAGCATTTCCGATGAACAGCTTGCGCTCATTGAAGCAGCCGCGAATGACA
>JACRKI010000035.1 GCA_016215305.1 Candidatus Woesearchaeota archaeon
AATAATCAACAGTGATTTAATATAAATGATAATCAAGAGGTGGAGTATATGGCATTGAAAGCAGTAGATTTGAGAGAGAGTGAAAAAAAACGAGCAGTTTCGAATTTAAAGGCAGTTACATCAAATACAAAAAGCCAAGTTGCAATGACAAAAGCACGAAAAGCAGGAATTGTCCGTGCAGCAGATAGAAAATAATCTTGATATAAAAAAGTGAGGTGAAAATATGACATCAAAGAAAGGGATTCAAACAGATAGTAAAAATGATGCAAGGGTAACGAGTAGCGGAATCCGCGCAAAGTTATCAGAAAATAAATCTGGCGGACCAGGAACATGGTCTAACACGCGTCCAGGCACAGGAAAAATGAAGGCAACAAAATAAATCTTTCATCCTTTATTTTTTAAAATTTTTTTGAAAAAAGTATGGTGAAAACATGGTAAACATCGGCGGAAATAGGGCAGGAGATTCGCATCACGCGAGTAAAAGCAAGAACAATGCGGGAATCAGGGAGATTCGTGATGAAATAAATGCCGGAAAAATGAGCCGTCAGAAATATAGTAATTCCGAAACAGGAATAAAACGACGGACATAGTTGGTCTGAATTAAAAATGGCAGAAGCAAGAAAAACTCGGGCACAACAAATACAAGAAGCGCGAAAAGCAGTAGATAAAGAGCGTTCACGGACAAGAAATACAGGAGCGGGGATATCATTCATCAATGCAAAACATTCATCTGCGACAGGAAGATTAAAAAAATAACAAATGTATAATCAAGAGGTGTAATCAATGGGACTCATACCAACAGGAAAAGTATTAAATGTAAGGGGAAATCAAGGAAAAGTAGTTGCGACAAAAAAGAAATCAGGGTCAGATACTGGAGAGGAGAATAAAAAGCCATGGTCTGCAAGAACAAGCGGCGGCTTAAAAAAGAAAAACTAATCATATTCTTGTTTTCATTTCTTTTCTTCTCTTTTCCAGCCATTTATAGACAACAGCATGTGGCGCTCCTTGAAGAAGGGATTCTAATGCGCGTTTTGCCATGCCGACATTCTCTGTTTCTCCTATAATGCCAATGCTCTTGCCATAGACGCAAATGCTGGAAAGAGTCAGCTCTTCAAGCACAAGCCGTGCTTTTCCGTCTTTGCCAATAATTCGTCCTTTCATGCGCTGCAGATGATTTTCTTTGACATATCGCGTGACATCAATAAGTTCAAACACATAATCAGGTTTGAGAAGGAGTAATGCTGTTTCTGGATTAAAGCCGCGGCCGATTGCGCGGACAATATCTCTCCCGCTGTAAAGTTGAAGTGCGTCTTCACCTTGAATGGTGATGTCTCCCTCTTGCGAATCAACCTGCAGTTTCACACCAAGAGTGTTCTCAATCTTTTTTTTGATTTCACCGCTCTTTCCAATGAGGACTGCGATGCGTTCTTTGGGAATCTTGATTTCATATGCGAATTCTGCCATAAAGCAAAAGAAGCAATGCCTCTTTTTAAATATTGGTTTGAAAAAAATCACTTTCTGAATTTTCGCAGGTGATTTTTTCAAAGAAAAACAACAGCTATAAATACATAAATACAAAAGAACCAACTCCATGCGGCTCAAAAATGTGCTTGTCGTTCACAAAATGGGATATAGTGGCGAAGAGAAAAAAACAGTTGATGTATTGCTCGCGGTTCTCAAAAAAAACAAAATCCTGCATCGTTTTGTTTCTCGTCTAGAGGTAAATCATGAAATAGTCAAAGGAAGAGATTTGATTATTATTGTGGGCGGCGATGGAACCTTCTTGAAGGTTGCGCAGTTCACGCAGGATGCCGTGCCTTTTCTCTGTATCAATGCGGATCCAAAAAATACAGAAGGTTTTTTCTCCACAACAACAGCGGAAAATGTGGAAAAGAAACTGCGTCAGATACGCAGTCGAAACGCAAAACCAAAAAAGATATATCGCCTTGCCGCAAAGATAAATGGAATTGAAATAGAAAACTGCACCAACGAATATTATGTTGGGGAACAAAAACCATATGATGTTGCAAAATATCTTCTGAAAGTTGGAAAAAAAGCAGAACTGCAGAAGAGCAGTGGTGTTTTGGTTTGTACTGCGGCAGGATCTACTGCGTGGTGCAGAGGCGCGGGAGGCAAAGTCCTTCCGATGAATGCGCAAAAATTTCAGTATATTGTGCGTGAACCATATGTTGGCAAATTAGTGACGACAAAAATGAAAAAAGGAGTTCTGGCAAAAAAAGATATGATCACGATTGTGGCAAAAGGGGATGGCATAGTAGTTGTTGCAGATGCGATTGGCAGGGAGCATGAAGTAAAGAGAGAAATGAAAGTGGAAATACGAATGTCAGAGAAGCCAGTGTTGCTCTATTACTAAATAAATATAATTTCTATATAATTATATATTGAATTTGAGTGAGAGCATGAAATCTCGAGAGAAAATAAAAAAAGCAAAAACAAAAGCATTAAAAAGAAGTGCGTGCTTCGTTTTTTATGAAAAATGTTGGGCTCTATTTTATTATCAGTGAAGCGCATTCGAAAAATGGGAGCATCACTGATGCGAATAGTGCAATGAAGGCCGGCGCAAAAGTAATTCATTATAGTGACAAGAAGTCGCGAAAAAGGCAGGTCTTGGAAAATGCGTATGTTCTCGCTGCGTTGTGCAAAAAAAATAATGTTCTCTTTATTGTCGAAGATTATCCAGACATTGCTGCGCTTGTTGGTGCAGATGGCGTGTATCTCACGCAGTCAGACTTTTCAGTGGAGCATGTTCGAAGGATAATGGGGGAAGAAAAATATATTGGGGTGCAGTTTGCAACATTGCGGGATGCGGTCTATGCTGAAGAGCATGGTGCGAATTATATTTGTTTGGGAAATCCTGAAACTTCCTGTCGTGCAACGCTTTCCACAATGAAAAAAATGAAAGAGTTATTGACCATGCCAATCATCACATTAGGAACATTTACTTTATCGCATGTTGAAGAATTTCTAAGAGCTGGAGCAGATGGCATTGCGGTGGCTCCATATCTGTATCAAGAACAGGATTTGAATGAAATGATTTCTGTGATGCAGCATGAATCTTTATAAAAGAAAAACTACTCCCTCTTTCTGAGAGACATGAAGCTACGACAACGCAATTTTTATTCCGCAAAAGACGCGCAAAAGGCATTTGCAGAGATAGGCTGTGATGAAGCAGGAATTGAAATAATGAGGGAAAAAGCGTGTTTTTATGCGCTTGAAGTAGCAGATATTTCTTTGCGTGCGGCAATTATTCTCAAGCAGGAAATGATGGCGATTGGAGGAGAAGTGGTTGTCAGTAGAGAAGTGATGACGCTAAAGCCAGAGAAAACAACAGTCATTCTTTTGGGAACACAAAAGCAGTATACAAAATTGTGGCAGAAATTAGCCCAACAACCTTTTGGGTGCAAAGAAATTGCATTTCTTCTCAAAGAATATCTTGAGCAGAAAAAGCAAGAACAACAGAAAGAATGGAAAATAGGCAATAAAATTTTGTGTTTTGAAAAACCATTGATTATGGGAATTATAAACATAACTCAGGATTCATTTTCGGATGGAGGGAAATTTCTGCATGCAGAAGCTGCGATACAGCATGCAAAAAAATTAGTGAAGGAAGGAGCGGATATCTTGGATTTGGGGGCAGAAAGTACAAAGCCAGGAAGTGAAGAAATAACAGAAGAAGAAGAACTAAAGAGGTTGCTTCCTGTCCTTGATGTGCTTTTGAAAGACCCAGAAGTACAAATTCCAATTTCAATTGATACATACAAACCAAACGTTGCAGAAATCTGTTTGCAAAGAGGTACGCATATAGTAAATGACATTACAGGAATGCAAAATCCAAAGATGCGCGAGGTTGCAGCGCAGTATCATGTTCCTGTCATCATCATGCATATGCAAGGCACTCCAAAAACAATGCAGGAAAATCCGCAATACAATGATGTGGTAGAGGAGATTATTGATTTCTTGGAGCAGCAGATCAATGTGTGCAAAGCAGAAGGAATCACGCAAATAATGGGTGATCCGGGGATTGGGTTTGGAAAAACAGTGGAGCATAATCTGGAAATCA
>JACRKI010000038.1 GCA_016215305.1 Candidatus Woesearchaeota archaeon
CTGCCATTCCAAGATGTGCAGGAAGATGTCTTGCATCCAATGCAATAACTTTTCTATACCATGACCGTGCATCTACTTCTCGTCCTGTTTGCGCTTTGTATGATTCTGCGATTTTCAAAGTTGCTTTGAGATGTCTTGGATCAAACTCCAAAACTCGCCGATAATAATTGCGTGCATCTACAAAATTTCCTTTTGCTTGAGATTGTTTTCCACGAGTACATAAGTTGAGAGCAACTTCTTGTTTATACGCCCAGAGTTGAGATGATGATATATTTTTATTAAAAATATCTTGAAGTGCAGCAAAATCTTTTTTGTTGTAATAAACCATTGCAAGCCCAACAACAACATCATCCCTCTTCACCCCAAACAGCGGCGAATAATCATTCTCAGGAGCAGCGAGTGCAGTTTCAAATTTGTGTTGTGCTTCTGCGAGTTTTCCTTCTTGTAATAAAACTCGTCCTTCTAAATAATCAAGAGCAGGATAAACGTGAATAATGGATTTTGGAAAAGGATTCGGCTCGTCTGCTTTGTCGCGGGGTGTTAACTCGTCTGCTCTTTCGCGAATTGTTTGAAGAACGTGTCGTACTTGATCCAATTTTCCACGAGCGTCAAGCATTTCTCGGGCAGATTTATAACGCTTTGGTGCGTGAACCATAAATACAATCTGCGGAATAACCATCTTCTTATCTATTTTGTATGTATTTGCAGTTTCCATTAACGCTAATGCAACAGCCAATTCTTCTTGTGCTGCAGTATCTTGAGAAGGAATTTCTATTCTATGGTTGAATCGATAACCACCAATCTCATGTGCAAAGACAACTGCCGCTTCCATGTTGCTTGCTTGATTCGGAGAGGGTCTTTTTGAATTGAGATTATACGTTGCGTCTATTACATTTTCAAGAGAGCAATTTTGTACAGCTCGCACTTCACGAAGCGCGTCCATCACTCCAGCAGAAGGTGCTTGTTTGAAATACCATTTTCTTATAAATTCTCTTACTGGTTTGGAATACCATTTCGCTTCAACAGCATCTCGAAGAGCAAGAAGACAATCCCTGACATACTTTGGTCTGAAGTATCGTGTTTGAACTCTCTCAAAGAGATCATCGTATGCAGTAGTTTCAGTTACTTCAACAGCGTCTGCCATTAGCAGGAGAAACAAGCCATTGTTTATAAAGATTGCGAATAGTATTCACTACAGAGTGATGCTATAAGAATTAGAAAAATAAATAGCCTGACAAGAAAAGAACTCGCGCCAGCAACGCAAACGATATTCCTAAACGCTTTGGCGTTTAGCAATTCCTTGAGCAAAGCCCAAGGTATCTTTATGTAATTATGAATAATTAACAAATACAAAATACATAAAGATACAAAAGATTTGTCAGTGCGTGAATTTTGCGTTGCTTGTTCGTGAGAATTACCCCCATTTTGAAAATATTTCTTGATATGTTTCAATAAAGGTATCATAAAAAAATTGTGCAATTGCTTTATAGTGAGGAGAAGTTGTTTCTGTGAGACTTGTATGATGTCCTTCTGAAAGAACGTGATAATATATTTTTCTGTCTTTATTCTTAATGATGAATGGTGGCAGATGTGCACGAAGTAAAATAAGGTTGACGAGCATTCGTCCTGTTCTTCCATTGCCGTCATAAAATGGATGAATCCTCTCAAATTTTTCGTGAAAGAGAGCTGCAAGAAGAAGTGGATGCAATAAATGAGTATGTTCATTATACCATTGAAAAAGGAGTTTCATGTCTGTATAAATATACTGCGCGTCTGTTGGAGTGAATGTTGCACCAAGAACTCGCACATTGTAGCGTCGAAATGCGTTGACACGAACATCTATATTCTTGAGTAATTGTGCATGTATCTTTAAAATAATTTCCACAGTAAGTGAATGTTTTTCTTGAAAGAGCCAGTCAAATGTCTCTTTTTCATTAATATGGTCATAAATTTCTTTGAGATCTTTTCCATCTGGACTTTTGTGTTCATTAAGAAGAAAGTGTGTTTCCTCAAATGTTAAAGTGTTTCCTTCTATTGCATTTGTGTTATAAATATAATGTGTTTTAAAATCCTGAAACATTTCTTTTTCGAGTTTGTTGCCAAGCAAGAGGCGCTTTTTTTGAAAGTCTTTCTGAATCTCTTTAAGCTTTCCAATTTGATCTTCAATGAGGAAAAAAGAGTTTTTATTATCTGATATTTTTTGAATAACCTTTTTTTTTGCATGTACTTCTATACTTGGAGATATGGTTCTCATCTTATCTTCAAGCTCTTTTTTTTTCATGGTGCCCTTTCCAAGATAAGCAATTGTTTTTGCTTTTACTGTTTTTCCTACGCGAACACTTGTCTTTGCGTAGTAATAGCTTTGCTTTCCTATTTTCTTTTTTTCAACGTACATTATTAGGGTTAGGGACTACATATATTTAAATTTTATGATTAGGGATTACATGGGAACTCGGCGAAAGCCCCGCACTTCAGTGCGGGGATGAAGCCGTTAGTTCACATGTCTGATAATCCCGAC
>JACRKI010000039.1 GCA_016215305.1 Candidatus Woesearchaeota archaeon
CCGGCAATTTGAAAATATTCTTTAGTGTTTAAATAGCGGAAATTAAATCCATCATACTTTCGCAGGCTATTGAAACAAACTGTTTTTGCGGGCATGTTAATGCCTACCGCAAACGTTTCTGTCGCGTAAAGCACGCGAATCATTCCTTTGCCAAACAATTCTTCCACGAGCTCTTTTTGTTTTGGGAGCATGCCTGCGTGATGAATGCCGACGCCTCTCTGCAAAAATCTTCTTAATACTTTGCTTGATTCCAGATCTTTGATTTCCTGACTGATGTACGTGTTGCACATGGAAATAATCTGCGGCACTTCACTGGGACTGACGAAATTACAATCACGGATAAGCTCTTCTGCTTTTTCCTGCGTTGCTTTTCGAGAGAACACGAAATAAATGCAGGGAAGCAAATTTCCTGTTGCAAGCTCTTTAATGAGCGTCACGTGAGACGGATTTTTGTAATCTTTTTTCTTTTTTTTCTGCGGCATTCCTCTATGTTTTTTTCCATAGAGTTCTCTATAATCCGCGATATGCTCGATTTCCTTGCTGTGTTTTTTGACGCTTTCAATATCTGTAATGCCTAAATATGCGTCGAAGAGCTGATGTTTCAACGGTACAACTCGTTTTTTGTTTGTCACGACTTGCACTTTATGTCCTTTGATGGTTTCAATCCAATGCGCAAACTCGCTTGCGTTGGGAATGGTTGCGCTTAAACAGAGAAAGCGAATCGCTTCTGGTGAGAAAATAATGGATTCTTCCCAGATTGTTCCTCTTTCTATGTCGTTGATATAATGAATTTCATCAAAAACAACGTAGCTGATATGTTCAAGAGATGGATCATTGCAGAGCAGCATATTTCGATAGATTTCTGTGGTCATGATCAAGATAGGCGCGTGCGAATTGACGACGACATCTCCTGTCATGATGCCGACGTTTTCTTCACCGTAATTGTGCTTGAAATCCCTGAATTTCTGGTTGGATAATGCCTTGATTGGCGCGGTGTAAATGACCCGCTTGCCGCTGTGCATAAATTTGTCAATGATATAATCCGCAATCAAGGTTTTTCCGGATCCTGTTTGCGCAGTGACGACAACTGATTCGTTTTTTTCAATTGCTCTTATTGCATTGACTTGGAATTGATCTAAGGTGTATTCTTTGAAGGTGATTATTTCTCCTGGTTTGTGGATTTCCTGCTCTTCTTTTTCTTCTCTTTCTTTTTGCTTTTTTTCTTCTTCTTCATCTCCAAGATAGTAAGCTGGATATTCGTCTTCAGAATGAGTATTTTCGTTTGTTTCTTTCTTATTATTTTCTGGTTCTGTCATTACAATCTCTTAGTCTCGAAGGAGGTTTATATAGTTTTAGAGAGAATTTTGTTAAAAATCACGTGCTAGAAATCAGAAAGTGATTTTTTCAAAATTCTCTTAAGGAAACATTTTACTGAATTCTCTCTTTGGTCGTCCTTTCCAATTGCCTTTGTGATAGACATAACTCGCAAGCAATGGAAGCGACAACGTTGCTTCTGAAAAGACCATCTGTTCATAGGTTGTGTCTACCTTTCCCCATGAAGATGCTTCTTTGAGCGTACTGCTTGAGCATGCGCCATCCCGCACATCCGCGACAGTAATCTGGACTGCGTACTTATGCATTGGCACATCTTTGCCCAAAATTTCCGCGCACACCACAGTGTCCTGCGCAAAATTCTTTGGAACGCCGCCGCCAATCATCAGCAATCCAGTATTTTTACAATTCATTTTAATCTTGGTTAATTCCAAGAAATCTCTCGCTGAATCAAGAGTAAGCATTGGTTTTTTTTGTTCTGCTCTTTCTACCTGATGCGTTACTAATCCAAATCCAGCGCTGCTGTCTGAAAACGCAGGACAGAAAATTGGAACATTGTGCTCAAAACAGGTTTGCACAAGCGAATCTTTCTTTTTTGAATTTTTGACTAAATATCTTCCCATCTCTTTGATGAATTCTCTTGAAGAATATGGCCGCGGTTCCAGACTGTCTGCGATTTTTCTCGTCGTCATATCACAATTCTGCAATTGCTCTTCGTCAATATAAGTGTCATAGATTCTGTCAATATACAACCCTCGTAATTGTTTGTCATCCACGTGCGGTGTTCCCTGATAATGCTTAAATCCAAGCGCTTCAAAAAAATCCATATCGACAATGCTCGCGCCTGTCGCGACAACAACATCAATCATTCCCGCCTTGACCATTTCCACATAAATTTGCATGCATCCTGCCGCGCTCGTGCTTCCCGCAAGCGTGAGCCACATGGAACAGTCTTTCTCTTTTTGCATCATATCTACAATCTTTGCCGCTCTCGCGAGATCTCTGGCGCTAAAAGACATTTTGTCATACGCTTCGATAATTGGGATTGCGTTAAATGATTTAATGTCAACATGTTCCACTGTATTTTTCAAAAGATCTTTTTTTGTCTCTGCCATTTTTCTGTTTTCCTCCAAGGAATTTTGATTATCAACTGAAGACCGACCACGAAAAACACATTTTTCTAGTCGCGCTCTGGTCGGTCTTCCAGTTTCCTCTGGATATTCCAATGAATTCGAAACTATCTGCAAACCACTGGTGAAACACCAGTGGAATATCCAGCTTTAATCAAATAATGATGCCTCTCTTTTTATTGCTTGTGTTTTAACTGATGTATTCATTCTTGCTTATGTCTTCTTCCGGCACTCTTTCTGTTTCGTTTGTTCTTCTCACAAATGACGCCCGCGTCCCATCCAAATAAATTAATTTCCAGTTTGGATCATTTAACAGAAGATTGGTAATCCCCATCGCGTGCCTCAC
>JACRKI010000037.1 GCA_016215305.1 Candidatus Woesearchaeota archaeon
AGAGAAAAATGATTTTTATTATTCTCAGCATTTTCCAAGCATATCATAATTTGATTGATGCAAGAAAAGGTTTAACACCATGCATGAAAGAAGGAATTTCTGATCATATTTGGACTTGGGGAAAACTTCTCAATGCTAAAGTATCAGTGGATAAGTAGGTCAAACTGTTCTTATTCTTTTTCATAGTTTACCCCAATTTAGTAGTAAATTATATAAACTTCTCGTTCATAACAATCTTTATATACATTAAGATGGAGAAAAAACAAATACCATGAACAAAGAACAGCAGCGGCTTGCAGAACCAAGTCAAAGAATAGAGACGACAGTAATTCTTCCAAATCAAGCAGCAGAACAACCTCTCTCTACAAACGATCAAATCATCGATCTTGTTCTCAATAAAGATGACATCAGCTGGCAGCAGATTATCTTTACTGCAGTCAAAGCAGAAGACATGAATCCATGGGACATTGACATTCGGAAGTTGTCACAGGCATTTCTGATAAAACTGAGAGAATTCAAAGAAATGGATTTCAAGATTTCTGGCAAAGTCATTCTTGCGGCGGCGATTATGCTGAGATTAAAATCAAATAAATTAATCGGAGAAGACATGAATTATCTTGACCAGCTTATTGCAAGCAGCAATAAAAATGAAGAGGACGCGTTTTACGACGAGCTTGCGAGCATGGAAGGCAGTGAAAAAGTGCAGGTCAGCATTGACGGCAAAAACTTTGAACTAATTCCAAGAACGCCGCAGCCAAGAAAAAGAAAAGTTTCTGTTTATGATCTCGTGGAAGCATTAGAAAAAGCGTTGGAAGTCAAGAACAGAAGAAAAGGATGGGGAGACGATGAAATCCGCATGGTCATTCCCACAAGAAAGGTGGATATTGAACTTCTTATTGGAAAAACATTTGCAGAAGTCATGGAGCATTTCATGACGCAGAAGGAAGTGAAATTAATGTTCCATAATCTGTTGAAAGCAGGCACAAAAGAAGAGAAGGTATTCACGTTTATTCCGCTATTGCATTTGAGCAACACAGGAAAAGTCAATCTTTATCAGGAAGTGCATCTCGGAGATATCCATATCACTCTTGGAGAGAAGGCGTATGAGACAGTGGAAGGAGAGAAGAAGGATTGATCAGACTTTCTGTCAAGAAGAAAAAAACTCTTTTCTCTCGAATCGTCTGCTTTTCACGAATCAACAACGCCTGGCGAACACAATAATTATTATTTATTTTTTGATGATTTTTTCGATAATTTTCCTTCTAATATTCTTTTGTTATTTTATCTATTTATTTTATTTATTTTTATATACAATTACATGAAGATGCCTTAGCGTTGCTGGTTCGTGAGAAAAGAGAGCTGATTCGTGAATTTTTTTTGTTGATTCTCAACAACTTTTATAACCCTCATCTGATTTTTTACCTCATCATGACCTACGCAATCCTTGATTGTTATACAGACGAGCCGGCAGGGCTTGGAGTTCCGCCATATTTAGGAACATATCCAAGATACATCTACGGCTATCTCAAAAAACAGTTCCCGAATGAAAAAATCTATTACTTCACTATTGACGACTTGAGGCTCTGGAAAAAATGGGGCATGAAAGACCCTAATGAAAATCTGCCGAAATCAAAAACAACAAATATTACGGTCTACAATCTCACAAAACATCACCAGAAAATCGCAGAAATTCTTTCTGATGAAACAACAGAAATCATTGTCATTCTTGGCGTTCATGTTCCGGGAAAATATTTGTCAGCAATGCCAGGAACATTAAAAGAAGTGACGCCATTAATCGCGGATTTGCCCTGCAAAAAAGTATTGACAGGTCCTGCAATTTTCGGCACGCAATTATTTGGCGGTCAGTTTACAGAGCGCATTGACAAAACGGTCTTTGAAACACGGGCATACAATTTCAATTTCGCGGAAATCGCGTCACTGAGTTTAGAAGGAACAGAAATCGTCGAGCAGATTCCATGGATGAAGATGCTCGAGATTGAAACAGGAAAAGGATGCAATGTCGGCAAATGCAGTTTTTGCACAGAACCACTTAAGAGCAAAGTACTCTATAGAAAT
>JACRKI010000040.1 GCA_016215305.1 Candidatus Woesearchaeota archaeon
CGCGTTTTTTGTGGGAAAAGAAGTACTTGAAATCGCCGACTTGTATGTCAAACAGAAACTTCAGGAATCGTATGATTTGACCATTGAACTGCAGAAAAAAGGATTTCAGAAAGGAATGGAAACAACAAGAAAAGGAATCGCGACAACAAAAAAAACAATCGCGCTGCACAAAAAAATTCTTGGGATTGATGAGATTGAGTTTAGGTCTTCTCAAAAGAAAAGAAGGAAATAACTGAAGTTTTGCAGATTTTCTTTTTGAGTATTGTTTTGAATTATTAAAAAATAATAATTATCCCATTCACCGAACTTCTCTTCAATTAATCTCTCTAGATTCTCATTCATTCGGTGAATGGGTCCCCGCGACTGTTTAGCTTTTCTTATGCGACTCAAAGCATCTGGTTCTATCTCATGGATTTGCGAGAAAGGAGAAAAATAGAGGAATAAAGAAAAACAGCAAGAAAGCAGCGATCCTATTTCCTAAACTAGAATCCTTACGATCCTTCATTCGGGCAGGTGGATTTGGCGCATGAATACGTACTCATGCTATCAATATTATAAAATTCACAGTCTTCATAGTCAAGCAATGGCTCTGTTCCATATCCACTGATATCATAAAGATAATGCGGACTTGTCGCGTCAGTACTACATTCTGTTGACTCCTGAAATTTGTGATCTACATAACTATATCCTTTGTCTGTTTTATCAACATCCGCAGAAATGTCAGTGGAAAGATAGATTGCCTGAATCCCACAGCAAGTACTTCTTTCTGCATCTTTTCCTTTGAACCGCTCCAATAAGCTTGTCGCGTTTTCATTAAAGACAAAGGTGTGATCTGTTAAATGGCGGAGAAGATCAGTCTCACTGAAATCATCACTCACATTCTGTTCCGCAATCTGAAAATAACGATGGTCATCATCTAAAAACCCGTCATCATTCAAAATGCTATACGGATCCTCAATGCCAATAATACTTATTTCTGCCTCTCCTGATGACTGAATATTGGAAAAAGAAACTGTTGTTTTGCTCGTGCTCACGACAAATGACGCGTTGACATCAATTGTCCACGGACTGTCTTCATCAACAGTAATATTGGTGACATTAATCCACGTGTCAATATTTAATTCATCTTTTCCCATTCCTTCAAAGGAATTTGCCAATGCCCGTAAAAATCCTTCTGCCATGATTGGCTTGTCCAAATAAAAATCAACAGGAACATTCTGCACATCTCCTGATGTTTCTGAAGGATCAAGAACTGTCCATGTCGCAAGATCACAATCAGCGCTCGAGAGTGAACAAGTAAACTCGCTTGATGACGCAACTTCTACAGTGTACGCAGTATTGCTGTCTGTAAACGGCGCTGCAAGAGCGGCATCATAATAATCATTCGTCTTTAATGGAAAATGCCCGCCAAAAGAAAAGGTGTAATTTGTTTTTTCTTTTTCATATCGCTGATGATCAATGCCCACCAGATTTTCTGTGCTGTTGTAAAGCACGAGATACAAATCTCCCGACGACGCGCTGCTGTTTTCAATAGTGAGACTGATACTCTTGATATTCTCCAGATTTCCAAAACTTGTAGGAGACGCAATTCGCTGTCTCATCACTGTTTCATTTCCAAATGACACTGTGCTTTCTGCCGCAATCGACGCAGCTGTCACTTCCTCTGTTCCATTTCTCGCGACAAGGGTCATCGCAAAATCCTTGGAGCTCGCAGCACTCGTGTAATACGTTGGCACTGTTCCATTGACCATGATATCCGCGTAAAACGCTTCAGGATCATCCAGCGCGGAGTGAGACACATTGATGTACTGCGTCATCGCTCGTAATCCTGTCGCGCCCGCGATTTTCACAAACGTCGTAAAATAATCTTCTGTCAGTGTTTTGGTGAACGTGTTCATCACGTTGGATTCTGTGCGTTCTGCCGCTGCCTGCTGCTGCGCCTGCATAATGTTTGATGTCGCGACAGAAAGCATCAACACAAAAATACTAATAAGAAAAATAGTGACAAAAGCGAACATGAAGCCGCGTTTTGCACTAAAAGGATTTTTTATTGCCATACCTGCACCTCAGCGATATATGGCCCCCACATTGCTGTATTGTTTTCTGTTCCGATGAGAAGAATTTTTTCAGGGAAAATCACTGTCGCGTTTTCCTGTGTTATTGTTCCATTGTCATACCATGTCTGACCGTTGATTTGGATTTTAATATTCTCCTCTTCCAGATTTCGATAGTCAATAAAATCACTGAGGCATTGCTGCAGCAGCTCATCGCAATATTCACAGCTCTTTTCCTTGTAGCGATAATATAATTCTCCTGCCTGATTGATAATAGACTGGCTGGTGTCTGTGATGTTTCCATCATCAATCCAACTGCTGTTTGAACTGCAGGTGCCATTGCCAATGCTTTCTATTTTCATATTGAAAAGATCAACAGTGTCATATAATGTGGTTTGCACGATTCCTACTGGTGGTCTTGCGAGAACAGTGAACATATAGACGATAATGCCAAACCCAACACTCAAAATCATCATGGAGATCACTGCTTCTATGGTGAAATACATTGCTTTTTTTCTGATTCGTACTGGTTTCATTGGTGAGACTCTCTTGCGCTTTGTTATCTTCTGTCTTTTTTCTTCTCTTTCTCTCATCAAAAGAGATTATATAATATTTCTCTTTTTTTTACAAAAACTATAAATACTCGAATTGAATATATCTTTTCATGCGGCGTCAATTGCAATACACCACTGTTGTTGTGCTTGTTTTAATTCTCGGTCTCATCAGCACGATGTACCTGCTCAACAATTATTCTCTTCCTATGGGATCCAACTCCCTCACTTCCGCGGCTGTTGCAGTCCCTTCTCTTGATTGCAGCAAACCTCTTCCTTCTTACGCTTCCGCAAAACAAAAAGCAGAGTATCAGAAAGTGTGTTCTGAGAAATAATCTTTGCTGCTGTTTTTGATTTGTTTCAATATCTATATATACTTTCTTTACTTTTCTTTTTATTATGAAAAACAAATCCGGTCAGGCAGCTGTTGAATTCCTCTTCATCATTGGCTTCGCGATGCTGCTTTTGCTCCCCTCTCTCGCGCTCTTTGGCAAATTCGCAGAAGAAACATCCTATACTGTCACTTCTGGACAAATCAATAAACTTGGATCTCTGATGATCGCGA
>JACRKI010000041.1 GCA_016215305.1 Candidatus Woesearchaeota archaeon
GAGTCAAGAAACAGATAATCAACAAAGAGATATTCTTGCTAGATCTATTTCTATTATTAGTATTATTGCATAAGCAATACCTCATTGACCACCTTTATTCTGATGCATGTTAGGGACTGATACTCTTATTGGCTGCATCAGGATTTGGACTTCTTGGCGATGAGAAAAAGTTGATGATTGAATAATTAATAATTTTATTTCATAACAATAATAGTCGACAGACTCAAAATATGGAGGAGAGGAAAATGAATACTACAGAATTAAGCGACAAATGTGCCACTGCTGGCGGCTTACAAGGAAAAGAGCGAACACGTATGTATAGTGAAGCATTCAATCAAGCTCTGGAACTTTTCCCAGAACTTGCAGCAGCCACTCAGACAAATGTTGCTGAAATGGTCGATGGGAGGTATGTGCATCCGACATACAGTAGAAATGCAGAAACATTTCGTTCTGTCTTTACTGCAGTTCCCCTGTTAGAAGGAGCATATCACCATATTGTTGTTGAGCCATTATTTGCTTATAGAACTGATGGATGGTTTGATTGCGATCCCGTTCTTCAAAAGAGGTATTGGCAAAATAGAAGTGACACCGCAAAAGGAGTGATGTAAAATTTTTTCTTTCTTTTTTATTTTTTAGAAAAGAGCGGAAATAATGATGGGGGAAAAGAAAATGAGAAACGAAGATTTAGAACAAACACTTGGAGAACTAGAACAAGTAATGGAACAAAAAGATCCAATGAATCCTGCAAGAATGCTTTTGCTTGAAAGAAAATATCCCTGGGGAGAAGTATGTTACGTACATCCAAATGAAACAACAAAGGGATTATACCTTCCAGGAGATATAAGTCAACGCGTTGTGCAGTTCGTAGAAGATCCAGAAACAAATCCATTAATAGACAGATCAGGAAGAAGATTAGAAGCAAGAGAAAGAAAAATGGTTGCAGCAGTTGTCGGAAAACTGATGGAAGTGCCCCTGATGTCTGGACTCGCAGATTATGGTATGGGTCTTCTCACAGGAGATGTGGGAGAAAATGGAAAACGAATGATTGATGGAGAAGAAATGGATGTTCTTGTCGTGCCGCAAGGATACAGAAGAGCAGCAGTTACTGCAATGCAAATGCAAGACGCTCAAATGAAACATGCTCTTGCAGGAAATGCAGAAAGAGTTTTAGAAGCAATGGCGCTTGTTATGGGAAATTCAGAACTTGTTGCACCATACTGTCGGTTCAAAATGTTTGCAGACGGAAGAAATCCTGGAGTCATCACTGGAGAAATGAGTGCAATGGTCACTGGAGTGACATGGGATTTTAGTACGAAAGGAATTGTTCCATACCTTCTCCCACGCACGGAAAAAATAGTTGGAGAATCAGAGACAAGTATGTTTACAAGAAGTGAAAAAGAAGGAATGAAAGCAATCTGGAGATATTGGCAGCGAGTCGCAGAACATATTGATGCAATGAAGAAAGGAATGCACGATAAACTTTTTTTCTTAGACAATGGACTGCCAGCAGATATGGTCTACACAAACGCAATTTATTGTGGGAGAGGAAGAGAAGGAAGAGTCGTGATGGCATTTCCAGAATGCAGTCAAGGAAACTATTTTTTTCAGGGAAAAACACAAGCAACATTGTTTGAATTACTGCAAAGATTCGGAGAACAAGAAGAATACGGCACTGTTCCAGTGCGGGTAAGAAATCCTGAAGAATTGGCAGCTGCGTTTGGCTATGAAGCAAAAGGGAAAACAGGAAAAGAGCTCAGCAATGCTGTGCTGATGGAAAAAGTTGATTTGATGCTTGCTCCAGGAACATTTAGAGGACCACAATGGGTGCATGGCTACCAAACAGTAACCGGAGAAAGAAAAATGTTTGAGACAACCGGCTCAGTTGCTGATGCAGCAGAAGCAGCAATACGACTGTACAATAATGCAGTCTGGGGCTTACATGGCGGAGTTCCAACACCAGATGGGTCATGTATGGCAGGAAATAAAATGTATTGCACAGTATTTGCAAAAGATGATTTGCGATAAAGAGTAGTAATACCGTTGAAGTTTAAAGAAATTCACGATCGAATAACGTCACGTCTTTAATTTTTTTTATTCATTTCGAAATACCATTGGTGTTTTCACCAGTGGACAAAGTCCACAATTGAAGTTCGATAGGCGGTATTTCGTAATGAGAACGAAATTACAGGGGTACGTAAATGAACCTTGAAATAAAGACAGCCAAACAAAAAGATTTACCATGGATTAACGGGACATACAAAACAATAGATTTCTTGCCATCAACATTACAGGATGAGATTGTTGCAATAGCATATGCAGATGGCGTGAAAGTTGGTTTAGGGAGAATAGCTCTTTGTGGTAAAGATTCCTGCGAACTTGGAGGAATTTATGTTCATCCTGATTTTAGAGGAAAAAAGATTGCAAAAATAATTGTAGAATTTTTGCTCAAGCACGCTCAGAACGATGTCATTTATTGCATTCCTTTTGAACATCTTTCTTCGTTTTATGAAAGCTTTGGATTTACAAAAGCAAAAAATGATCTTTTGGTACCAATGAAAATCAAGAAAAAATTGGAGTTTTGCAAAAAGACGTATAGCGAACCAACATTGTTATTAGTTATGCATAAACAAAATACTTTCAAGATAATATTATAAATGAGTATATACAAAAGGTTTAACAATGAAAACAATTGGTCTCATAGGAGGAATGAGCTTTGAATCTTCTAAACAATACTATCAAATAATAAATCAGTATACAAACCAAAGATTAGGGAAACTACACTCCTGCAAATGCATTATGTATTCTGTTGACTTTGAGGAAATTGTTGCATTGCAAGAGAATAATAAGTGGGACAAAGTTGCAGATATTTTAGTGGAAGCTGCGCAGGCACTTGAACGTGCTGGAGCAGATTTTATTGTTATTTGTGCAAACACTGTACATAAAGTAGCAGATAAAGTACAGAATAACATTAAGATTCCATTACTCCACATTATTGATGCAACTGCTGCTGAAATTAAAAAACAGCAACTAAAAAAAGTTGCTCTTCTTGGAACGAAATACACTATGCAACAAAGCTTTTACAAACAAAGACTTAAAGAAAAAAATAATGTTGAAGTCATTACTCCGAACGCTGAAGAAATATTATTCATCCACGATCTTATTCATAATGAAATTGCGCTTGGGAAAACTAATCAGACTTCTAAAAATAAACTAAAAGCAATAATAACAAGGCTTGTCCAAGAAGGAGCAGAGGGAGTGATACTTGGTTGTACAGAAATTCCTTTACTTATCAAGCAAAAGGATATACATATCCCTACCTTTGATACACTTACTCTGCACGCAAAAGCAGCAGTTGATTATGCTTTTGAAAAAGAGAGGTAGTATGTATTTTATGAAAAATAACCTAGCATGTATAATAATATCAATAAGACAATGATAAGGGCCATACCTACTTTATCTCTTTTTTTTACAAATGAATATATTATTGCAGCAGCAACTAAACCTACTCCAACCAGATCAAATCCTACCATTAATTTTCACCTACTGCTATAAGTAATGAACCAACCCCCACCAATGCAGTTCCAAATATTGTTGCGTTAACTGCAATGAGGAAAAAGCCTGCTGAACCAATAACTGCACCAGCAATACGTATAGATAAAGGACTTAAAAAAAATTTACCTGACTTGTCCATGTAAATAAATATAATGAGTAGGTATTAATATTTTTTCATTTAAAACCCATTCAATCTCTTTTGCCTTAATTGCACTGCATAGCTTGTCGGATCAAAAGAAAACCCATCTTTTGCCGCAATAATCTGACAATTTGTTTTTCTATTGATGCTTCTTGTGATTTCAAGAATATCTTCTTTGATTATTGATATGCCAAAACCTGTGAGCACAGTAAGTTGTGGTTTTATCTCTTCAATGAGCTTTTCCACTTCTTCTAGACACAATCCTTCTTCTTTTGGATTTGCGGTTTTTAATGGAAGTTCAAGAATTAATATTTCTACATCCTGAAACGCATCTTTGAGTTTTGCAAGATATTTTGTTTTGTTGGAATATCCTAACGAAAAACTAGTTGTGATAATTTTTACACCCACTGCATCTGGATCTTTGTTTTTTATTTTTACTGTTTCGATTTGCACATCATTGCACGCAACTTTTGTGTTTTCTTGGAGCACAATTGTTTTTTCTACTGCATTTTGATATTTTACTGCGATTAATGGAAAGTTCTCTTTGTTTTCTATTTGTTGGCTTTCTTCTGCTTGCTGCAGCGCTGATTTTGCCGCCAATAATATTCCCTTCTGATCGAAAGAACCCAACGTGAGAATGTCAATGATTGCATTTGTATCATGTGCATGAAGAAGTGTATTGTCTGTCACAATAATCGCTGTTGTTTTCGCAATGTTTATGTTTGTTCTTGCTACATTCACAAACGCACCAGGACCTGGATTAACGAGAATTTGACTTTGCGGTGTTTGAATCACAAACCCTCCTGCTGTTCGTTCCTGTTTACTCAAGACAAACGAATCTCCTGCTGTTCCCAAGAATAGAATCTGCGCTTCCATGCAGGAAGAGGTGTTTTTTGCGGAATATAAAGTTTTCATAAAATTTGTCCCAAATTTCCGAAAAAGAAGGAATACAGAAATTTGGGACAAATTTTTAATAAGATTTAAAAGAGCTGCTCGCTTTTTCCTTTCTTGGTAGGCTTTACTGGGAGGGTAGCCGTCTCCTGTCACCATAAACCGGCTTCTGATGGAGTGAAACCCTGGAACGGCATTCGTGCGTTGGATTGTGCTTGATCTGTACGATGAGGTTCTATCCACATGGAGGAATGTTGCTCTCAACTGTGTCAGATCAGGAATGAAGCAGCACTACGGAACTTCACTCCTGCTTTGTGGGTTATGGAACTGAGAAAGACCAAGAGCACACAAGCCAGTACATGAACGACAATCCAGGGGTGCCTACCACTTTATTATTTTATTTACAATCTTTTGTAAAGAGCATCCCACGTTGCATATTTGAGGGGAACTGTTTCCCACAGAGGAATCTGCTCTGCTAAATTAAATTCTGGAAATTCATCTGTACATCCTAAAGAGACATGACAAACATAATTAAATTCTTCATCATATACATAACCGAGATTAAACAATCGAAAATCTAATTTAGTAAGAAAATCAGCAAGCAATATTTTCTCTTCATATACTCCATCTCCATACATTTCTTCACAAAATTCACGACAAGCAGTTTCATAGGGGTTTTCTTACAGTGAAGTTATTCTTCTTTGGGTGAGCAATGTTCTGTGAATACTTGCCTGCTTGAGTTTTCCCCCAACAAGACTAAACAGGTTTGGATATGGAGGTTTTCTTCTTCTTGTCAGAAAAATGTCACCATTATGCACCGGAATGACAAAACTTGCTTCTCTGCCTGTTTCAAATGCTTCTTCTATCATCTGCTCAATGTTATTTTCACTTACTGACATAAAGTCAGGAAATGAAGAATTATTTATAACTGTTTTTCATCACTAAATGTACTCTGGAACAAACAAAAGTGAACACACGCACTAAGAAAAGCTTTGGCAAGGCCAATCATTATAAGATATTTTCTCGATGATTTTATTTGAGAATTTTATCGAAATAATTTTGAAAAATTAAAATAATTACATGAAGATACAGTAGCGTTGCTATTGCGCGAGTTGTTGTGCTTGTTCGTGTATTATCTTGCTCGTGAAAATATCATCGCATCAATTCCTTAAGCGTTCTCACTTTATATTCCATATCGAGCGCTTTTGCAATCTGCTGATTAATCAAGAATCCTTTGTAGGTATTCACTCCTTTTGCAAACGCTGGATCTACTTTCATCGCTTTCTCGACACCTGCTTTTGCAATCTTGAGAATATACGGCAATGTTTCTGCTGTTAACCCAATCGTTGAAGTCATTGGATACGCACCCGGCATATTTGTGACACAATAATGAATCACATCATACTTGATGAAGACTGGATCTTTATGCGAGGTTGGTCTGCTCGTTGCAATACAACCTCCCTGATCAATCGCAACATCCACAAGCACAGATCCTTTTTTCATTGTCTTGACTAATCGCTCTGGCACGACAACTGGCGCTTTTGCTCCTGCACTGAGCACTGCGCCTACTAATAGATCAGCTTCTGGCAAATATTTTGCAATCATTTCTTCTGCTGCAAGCTGACAAGTAAGATTTTTTGTATTGAGTTTTGCTTTCTTTGCCCATTTTTGCAATTCTATTAATTTTGGTTTGGAGCGATTGAGGACAATTACTCTTGCGCCCCTTGCCAACGCAACATGCGCCGCATTCTGACCCACTGTTCCTGCACCGATGATGAGAACTGTGCCTGACTTGACATTGTAAATTCCATCTAACAAAATCCCTCTGCCGCCTTTGTATTTTGCAAGATATTCTGTCCCAATCTGAGCTGCCATTTTTCCCGCAACAGCGCTCATTGGCCTGAGCAACGGAAGTTCTCCTTTCCTATTTTCCACTGTTTCATACGCAATTGCAGTAATCTTTTTTCTGATAAGTTCTCGTGTGAGATCAGGATCCACTCCCGCAAGATGCAGATAGGTAAAGAGAATTTGATTTTCTTTCAATAACGGATATTCCATCAAAAGTGGTTCTTTGACTTTGACAATCAAATGTGCATTCCACACTTCATTTATTGCAACGATTTGCGCTCCTGCTTTTTTGTAGTCCGCATCCTCAAACCCACTGCCACTTCCCGCAGTTGTTTCTACCCAGACTTTGTTTTTTGCAGCAACGAGTTTCTTGACTCCTTCCGGCGTCACTGCAACTCTGTTTTCAGAATTCTTGATTTCCTTGGGAATCCCAATGATCATTTTTACAAAATCCTCACATTCACTTCATTCATGGAGGATTTTGGAATGAGCAGCAGAATCATCCACAAATGAACCGAGCTAATTATTCTCAATATCCAATCTATATATAGTTTTAGATTTATTGTGCATATTAAGTCCGCTGAGCAATACTCTATTACAACTCTTCTTCTATATACTCTTCAATTTCTTTTTTTTTCTATATTTAACGAAAGTTCTAATCCATAATGTGTTGGTTTTGCGTGTATCCATTCTTTTCTCACGCACTGACTTAAATAAACTCAGGAACTCGCTTGCTTTGGCGAACACAATATTTTTTTATTTTAATAAATAATAATTATCTAAAGATACATCAGCGATGCTAGTTCGTGTATTTTCTTAGTCAGTGCGCGTATTGCTTTTTCTTGTTTGTGTTTTTTATTCTTGCTTAGTTTATCCTCTTAGTTTCGTAATTTTTACTCCCACATTCTTCACATTCTTTATTGCTGCTGCGAGGTCTAATGCTCTTTTACATTCCTTGACATCATGCACACGAAAAACACTTGCGCCATGCATCATCGCAACCACATTACTCGCAATTGTTCCTTCTATTCTATCGTCCGCATTACCACCCACTGTTTTTCCAATAAACGATTTTCTTGAGGTGCCAATGAGCAATGGAACATTGAGAATTTCAAACTCTTTCAATCGCTTGAGGA
>JACRKI010000042.1 GCA_016215305.1 Candidatus Woesearchaeota archaeon
ACGCTTGGTCAGATCAAAGCCAGCAAAATCAATGCCAACAAAACAAAGATTATTTTGAATGTGGCAAAACACAGTAATTTCTGGATTTTCTAAATCAACCTCAAGAGTCGGAGAGAGTGCGCAGATTTGTTTTCCCACTAACGCTGCGGCATCTCTGCTGTTGAACCCATGATCACCAATGCGTTCGCACTCCACACGAAAAGTATGACCTGTAAGCACAGAAATATCTGCGTTTTTCAAGAGCAATGCTGTTTGTGTTTCAAGATTGTCAAGAGTTTCCGCGAAAGAACATTGCCCAAAGACGCGAAGCACGCGTCGGAGTGCTTGTGTTCGATAGCAAAGTTCTGCGAGCTGCAAATCACTTGCGCAAAAACTAATATAACCAGACCCTGAAGTTGCGGCAACTCCCAATAATTCCTGAATTTCCTGAACAGCGATTTGTTCAAATCCGCGAAATGTGGTTGCGAAAGCGGGATGAAGAACAACAGTTTTTGAAGAAGCAGATTTCTTACTGCTTTTAGTTTTCTTGGAAGTATTTTTTTTAGTCTCCTTTTTAGTTTTTTTCATAGTATCTTTTTTAGATTGCTTCATATACTGGAAAAAAAGAAACATACTTTTAAAACTTACTGTCGAATAAGTGAAATAAGAGAAACAAAAAATAAAAAATCACTGATACGTCGTATTCCCGCGAGAGTTCAACTTGTATTTGGTTTTCCCAACAACTCCTGCTTTTCCAGAAGAAACTGTTGCCGTGCCTCTGCTCAGACCAGTTGCCTGACCTGCTCGAGAGCGTGTCTGCCAAAGTCCTACGGCAGCATTTTCAGATGCTGTTCTTCCTGTTGATCGCGCTTTCATTGCCATTTTATTTCTTTGCTTTTTTCAAGCCGCGATTTCCTCCTCCTGCTACAGTTGCAAGTCCAGACTGTTGCCCAACCATCACTCCTTCGCCTGTCTGACGAAAAACATGCCCAGATGCTGCTCCTGTTTTTTTTGCGCTTAACCCTTTTGTCTTTCCAACAGTAGCTTGTGCTTTTCCTTGTGTTTCCATTAATATCACCTCAGAGATTATGATAAGATTATGGCGAACTGCCTCTTCGTTTGAGACCACGGCCAGTTACCGCAGAAAAACCGCCGGAATTGCCAGTTGCGTCAGAAACTGATTTATCCTGAAAAACAATGTGACCTTTTGCTGCGCTTGTATTTTCAACGCTCTTGCCTTTAAATCCTGGGCGAGATTGACTTAATGTGTGACCGCGTATTGCCATTGTTTCACCTTATTCTTTTTTGTTTGCGTGTTTCAAACCGCTTCCTAAACCAAGCTGTTTTCCACCTGAAGTTCCAGATGAAGTTTTAACAGTTCCACCTGCTTTTAGATTTGCTTGTCTACTTTTTGCATTTGGTGAGTTCCCACCAACTTTATGTGTATAGCTTCCTTCTGGCATAAATAACACCTCATTTTAGAATCTCAGTGACTGAGACAGCATATTTATCTAAAAGAGAGTATATAAAACTTACGAAAGTAAAGAGAAATGAGTAAGAAAAAAGTATCACGAAGCAGGAATAAAGAAAACAAACACAATGAGCAAACTGCACGCAAAGCTTATAAAGAATGATATATAATCATTATAAAATGCGGGACCAATTGGAAGAAGCGTATGAGGAATTAAAACGTGTAGACCATTTGATTTATGTCAGTCTCAAGTATACTCGCACGACGGATGTTCTTAAGAATGTAATTGAGCGTATGATTGCGACGTCAGAGTGCATGATGAACGCGGTTGCGGAGCATGCGAAGCAGACAGGCAAAGTAAAAACATTTCCAATTCAGCCAATGATGAAGTGCAAGGAATTAAAGCGCTTATATGGAACAGAGCAGGAATTGAATGATTTCTTAGAAATGTATATTCTTCTCAAAACATTAAGCAGAGCAGAGTATAACAGCATTAATGAATATCGACGACATGTCACGCTTATTGCGCAGTTGGAGGAAGGAGAATATCATGTCCACATTGACAAGGTCACGGAGTTTTACAAAAATTTAAGAAGATATATGGAATACATTAAATCAATGATGTAAATAAAATCCTCACATTCGGATACTTCGTATCCTCATGGAGGATTTTAAAAAAAGAGAATAAAATAACGGAGGGGGTAAAATTTCTCATGACGCAACGAAGTTGCGGAATGTTGAAATTTTATTATGACAAAGTTTTTTGCCATTATCAGCGCAAAAGGCGGTGTGGGAAAAACAACCACCACAATCAATCTTGCTGGTGCGCTGCTTGCTTTTGGCAGGGAAGTGATTGCGATTGACGCAGACCTGACTGCGCCAAACATGTCGATTATGCTTGGAGTCCCGAATCTTCCAAGATCTCTGCATGATGTTCTCGACGGAAAATTGCCGCTAAGTTCCTGTTTGTACTATCATCATTCTGGCTTGCGAATTATTCCTGGCAACATTGCGTATGAAAGCGCGAAGGACATTAATCTCAGCAATTTCAAGTATGCAATACAGGAACTGCAGGGAAAAGCAGAAATTGTGTTGATTGATGGCGCGCCAGGAGTGAGTCCAGAAGCGCAGACTATTATTGAGGCAGTGGATTTTGTGATTCCAATTACAACACCAGATCTTGCAGCGATGAGTGACTGCAGGAAAACAATCAAGATGGCGCGGGAATTAAACAAAGCGGTGTTTGGTATTATTGTCAATCGCGTTCGTGGCGAAGCGCATGAAGTGGATGTTCCGAATATTGAAGCGTTTTTGGAAACTCCAGTGATTGGCGTGATTCCGGAAGAAACAGCAGTGCGTCAGGCATCGCAGTTGAAGAGTCCTGTTATTTTTACGCATCCTGATGAGAAAATAAGTCATGCGTATAAGCAGGTTGCGGCAAAGTTGTTTGGCGAAGAGTATCATGCGCATGCGCCAAAAAAAGAAGTTCCTTCGTTTGCGCATGAAGTTATTTCAGGATGGATGGGGAAGAAATAGAAAAATAAATCAAAAATGATAAAAAAATTATCTCCATGATTGATGCACTGCGACGCGGGGAGTGTAGTGTTCTGTTTATATATGCATTTCCTCAGGAACAATTGTTCTTGCTTTAGAGAGATAGTGCATAATTGCGGGAGCAACGTCTAATGATACTTCTTGATTTCCATTCTGCGCTTCAAATGCTTCTTTCACTTTTGTTTCTAATCTGTTGAGATATCGCACGCCAAAATTGTCAAAGCCATAATCAAACGCAATAATTCTTCCACAGTCATCATAATATGCGGGAGTGTGCGTGTGTTCAGGGTATTGTTGTTTTAGTTCTTGAGGAATTTGCTCATCAAGAACACCAACATTACAAAAGATCATTGTTGGTTTATATATTTGCGCAGGATTTACAGGCATCATCTCTACAAGTTTTTGATGATAGTTTCTAATAATTAATGGAACCTCTGCGGTATTCCATAACCCAAAGTGATATGGTTTTTGTTCATTATTCACTGCAAGTCCTTTATAGACAGCTACTGTTCTTTGAAATTCTTCTGATGCGCGCAATTTTTTCATATCTTCTTCTGTTTTTCCTAAAGAAGCGTACTCTTCTCGCCTCAATCCATTCGCGTCATTCATCGCAATGACTTGGTTGAGATAGCCTTGGTACGCATCAGGATATCGAGCCGCGGTATTTTCTGTCCCTCTATCAACAAGGTGCTGTGTTCCATCAACAACAATGATGATTGGCTGTTCTTCCATAAATTTTCTTCTCCTGCCTTTGAACAATCTGCTGTTCATCACTTCTTTGTTGTCGTGGGATTCTGTAGAGCCAACTTTACAGCCGATAAGAACCTCAATGCCCTCTGCTTCTAAATGAGGAACCAATGGAGCGACAGGAAGATATCCATAACTGAAGTTTGGCACAACAACAACTTTTCTTCCTTGCTTATCTGCGCGTTGCTTTACTTGTAAAATAAAATCATACAATTTTTGCGCTTCATGAGCAACACATGCGACTTCAAATGCGTCTTGCGAGGAGAGTGCTTGTTCTTGCGCGGATGAATTTGCGAAAATCTTTTCATAATCCTCATAACTAAAGTGGTTCTTGATATACTTCTTTACTTTTTCATGATCGACAAATTCCCTGAATCGCGTATATTCTAAACTCCTGTGAAGAGTATTTGTTGCGTCAAATCTGCCTGCTGAGAATGAAGCCGCTGTTTGTTTCCATTCGCTGATTGTTGCAGTTCTGTCTTTTGCGTCATGATCTCTTGCGCGATACAATTCTACGATAAGGCTGGGTGTTGGGATAAAACCTTGCTCACCAATAAAAGTAGTGATCTCTTCTATTTCTTTCAGACTGATTTCATTCCTTTTGATTTGTTCAAAAAAAGCAGTTCCTCGAAGGGGATGCAACGACTTCATGATCGCATCTAATTTTGTTGCGTCTTCTGTGTGAAAATAGGAGCACAGTGCTGATGCAATACCATCTTCTATTTGACCATAATGATATATCTCATTAGAAAATGCGTTGACTATTGCAGCTATTTGTTCCGCGTCTCTTTCCTTTTGCGCAAAAAGATTCTGTACTTGTTGTTGCGAGAAAACATGCATTTTTGGGATCCTACGATTTTTATTCCCTGATGCAATATTTTCCACCATCTTTCTTAAAACTGGAATATTTGCATGATACTGTGCAAGCAGATTTTTGAATTCATCAGTAGAAAGAAATGAAACTACTTTGCTTCCTAATGAGGCATAGCGGTCCGCTCTATCAATTCCAATAAAGACAACATCTTCAACTGCTTTTCCATATTTTCCTGCCTCTGCGAGCGCGTCTCGTACTTCTTGATTTTGCCAACGATAAGTCACGCCGGGAAATTGATGAGGAGTGATAAGTGCAATACGACCCATATCTTCAACAATATATGAAAGGACGTTTCTTCCTGCGTCTTTGTAGAAGTCATACACTTTTTGCGCTTCTTCTCCTTGTAAACTCTGGATGCGTCTTTCTAAAGGATTAGTAAGATCATTGGATGCCCAACGGAGACCATTGAGAAGATGTTCTCCCAACGCCTTAGTCATTGCATAAACCATATCTGAACCATAGTTTTTTGCGAGGCGCAAAGTTGTTTACTTCATCTCCTTGCAATGCGTTTATGCTCTCTGGCTTGAAGGTTTCATAGTCAAGATAACCAACATCTTTACGTCTTCGTTTTCCAGCAGTCAT
>JACRKI010000043.1 GCA_016215305.1 Candidatus Woesearchaeota archaeon
CCATTGTTGTTGTTATTTTTTGATCAAAAATTATAGAAATATAGTTTACGGCGATACTTTGATTTCACTCCGATCTACTGTACTAATCTTTCTACCGTCAGGTTTAAATATTCCTCTCTTCACAAAAAGTGTTTATGGTAGATGGAAAACTAACCAATTACATCCAACAACAGCTCCATGCGGGATTTTCTCTCGAAGTGATCCGAACCGCGCTCTTGCAGGGCGGATATTCTTCCCAAGAAGTAGACGGCGCGATTGCGTATGTGAAGGAGGCAACAAAAAACGCGCCACTCCAACAACAAACCCAATTCCAACAGCAGGAGGAAATGCTTGTCAATTATGTCCGACAATATTTGAAGCAAGGATATACGCTCCAGCAGATTGAAACGTTTTTACTGCAAAACAGATACCCTCCTTTTATCGTGCAGAAAGCTATCGCTGACGCGCAATCACAACAACGAAAAGGATTTTCATTGCCGCATATTTCTCTTCCTTCTCCAAAATTTCTTCTGATTGTCTTTCTTATTTTTCTCATTATTGCCGCTCTTGCGGGAACTGCGTGGTTTTTTCTGAACACCACAACATCGCAAGAACAACCAGTTGATTTTAGCGTGACGCTGGACACTGACACGCTTGCGCCAGGAGAGACATTATACATCAATAATGATTTCATCAATTTCCCTTCCCCACGACAATATCCCATCACCTTATATTATACTATCAACGACAAAGAAACATTGACTCGTGTTGACAGCTGGCAATTGTCTTTTGATATTAGTGATAGACTGAAAAATGAGAAGCATATTATTTTGCGGACGATTGCTCCTGCAGAATATGAACTGGATACGAAGATGAGTTATGGTCCGACGTCAAAACAAACACAGGCATATTTTACAGTAAGCACGAATGAAAAAGAGATTGCAGCAGCAGAACAACACGCAGAAACGCAACAGGCTGTTTCAGAACAAGCTGCTGCAACAACAGGAACTGAAGAAGCACAAGTACCAACTGAAACAACACAACCAACAGAAACAGTTGTTGCGGCGACTGAAAAACTTGCAACAGGAGAAGATGATTATGTCAATTATAATACTGCAAAAGAATTGGCAGTGACTGATGGAGCAGGAGCGACGCAGTATTGTGATTTGATTGTTTCCGCGACAAAAAAAGATGAATGTTACTGGGCTGTCGCGAAGTCAAGCGGTGATAAATCATATTGCACGACAATCGTTGCAGACAACACCCGCGACGCCTGCTGGATTGGATTCGCGTTTGACAAAAACGATTACACTGTCTGTGATGAAATCGCGAATCCATTCATTAAACAAAGCTGTCAGCAGTTAGAAAAAGTAAATGAATTGAAACAACAAACGAGTTCTTGACAAGAATTTCCAGAAATGCAGAGACAGATTATTCTGAGAATGACATTTATTTTTTCCACTCAATGATGCTCCCACTTTTAATTTCTATAGGATCTGCTTTTCGCAATGTCGCAATCTGTTTTCTTGAAAGCAGGGGAATATGCTTTGCCGCATATATCTTATCCACAATATACCAAAGATCATCTTTGTCTGTCATCCAGTTTTTTGCATGAAACTGCCCAAGATTTATTGGATTCGTATAGGAACGCAATGTTTTGCTTTTTGTCTTATTTTTAATATATTCATGAAAGTACGACATCACCAGCTCTCGAATTGTCCTGTAGATCGGCTCTCTATATCTTAAGACTGCATGGTTTGTTTTTGAGATTGCACCCCAATATCCATGCTGTTTGAACACCGCAATCACATGATCTTCGTCATCCCTCACCGCAGTGAGATCAACAATGAGTGGTTTTTGTTTTCTGCAGAAAAAATACACGAACTAAGAAAATTTTACACGAACCAACAACGCTGATGTATCTTCAGAGAATTTTCATCTTTTTAATAAATCATAATTACATGCCATCGTGTTTGCGTTGCTGGTGCCTGTGTTTTTCTTTGCTGAGCGATTCCAAAACAGCGAATTCGTGAGAAAAATTTCTTTCACAAGCAATATAAACTCATAAGAAAACAATATTTGATGACAAAATCATCAGCAATATCTGCACAAAATAAAGAGGAATTCTTTCTTATGAAATATTGATCAATGTCTGGCCGTTGTTCTCTGTCTACTTTAATGCACACAAAATGCTCACTGAGAAATGCTGCAATTTCGCTGTTTGAAAATGCTTCTTTTGCCATGACATGACACCAATGACAGGTTGCATAGCCAATCGAAACAAGAATGAGTTTCTTTTGTTTTTTTGCGTATTCAGGCTTATAAAATTATTGCGGATAAATTTAAAAACAAAACAAACAAGGAGACTTATATTATTATAATAAGTAATTTACTTCCTCATCTCTTTCTTCGACTTCCAGAAAAAGAATCCAATCACTGCAAACGTCATCACTGGACTTGCCCAATACGGCACATCAAACGCAAAACTTTCCAACAGCATAAACATTCCTAAAAATAAAATCGAATACATCGCGCCATTCTTCAGATATTTATACTTCTTAATCCTATCCACATTGTTCACAGTAATCTTTCGCAGAACAAGCGCACCCAAACCATTTCCCAGCAAGATTAATGGAACTGAAAGCGTGAACGCAAACG